>JAHCIP010000203.1 GCA_026129165.1 Anaerolineae bacterium | reverse complement strand
TCGACGCGGATAGCCAGTACTGCTTCACCGTCCAGGCCGAAAACGTATTTGGCCTCTCGGCGAAATCGTCCACGGCGTGCGGCCGCACTCGGCCAAAGCCGACGCCGACGCCCACGGCGACACCAGCGCCGCAAGGGTTTAGCCGCGTGGATGTCTTCAACTGCAATTCCGAGGGCCGCACCATCCACATCTGGACGCGCGATGTCAACGGCGGCGCCTGGGTGGAGCGGGGGACGTTGGCGGCCCAGTGGGACAGCGGCGGCTCGTGCCCCGGCTCGGCCCAGCCGTTCCAGGTCCCGCTTCAGGACGGTCATTCCTTCTGGTTCGTGGCCGTGGATACAGGGTTGATTGGTTGCGATGGAGACAACAATCCGGAACGTAGCGCCTGCCAGCGGTCCATCTTCACCAACCCCCTGCCGGGCCGAACCAACGGTCCCGTCCTGCGGCATGTAGTAAACTGAGCCAGGTCTATGAGATCAAGCCAGGGGGGAAGCGGGCTGCTTCTCCCCTGAGCTTTTGAACCTGGCGCGTTTTGACCGTTGCCTTGACCACTTTTTAGCCTCTCCTTTGACCACTCTCTGCTAGAGTAGTTGGAACTACGGGTTTGGACACAAGAAAGGCAAAGATGATGAAGAAGTTAGTGTCTCTGGCGTTTGCGTTTGTGCTGGCGCTCCTCGTCGCGGGTCAGGGTGGACAACTGCGCGCTGCGGCCATGCTTGGCTCTAAAGGCTGCTATGACCCAGCAGACTACGGAGCTATCCCGAATGATAACCTCAATGACCGAGTTCCGGCCCAGCAAGCCCTGGATGCGGCCAGTGCGGCCGGCGGCCGCGTCTGCTTTGGCACGGGGGTCTGGACGCTCACCAGGGCGCCCGCCGGCTCCTACAACCGGTTTGCCGCCCTGTCCACGCACGGCCAACATGTGGAGATTTCTGGCGAAGGGCCAAGCACGGTTCTCAGCGTCAGCGGCGACCAGGGCGGGGCGACCACGTATGTCATCTCTCTGGATCCAGGGGCCAGCGATATCAGGCTGCGTGACTTCGTGATTGATACCTCCGGCATGACGAATACCGACGAGCAGACCCATGCCATCGAGATTGGGAGCGGTGTCTGCACGACCGCTAACGGGACGTGTTCCATGCCTGTCACAGACGTGAGCGTGGAGAGAGTCCGGTTTGTCCATCCTAATCTGCCGGGGTTTCGCAAGGGCGACTGTATTCGGCTGGTCGGCAATACAGCCGCGACCGCAGTGCTGCGGACCAAGATTATCGGCAACACGTTCACCGACTGCGCCCGATCAGACGTGGCGATACAACGCAATGTCAACTCCCTGACCATCATGGGCAACCACTTTGCGTCGCCGGGCGTGGACCAGCATATTGATGGTGAAGCCACCGGGGGCCAGGGGGACCAGAGGATCGAGATTATCGGCAATACCTTCGACTCGCCTGCCACCACACAGGGCGATTTCGCGGTGGCGCTCACATCGTACCAATATGCCGTGATCTCAGGTAACATTTTCAATGGGCGGGGCTTGAACCTCTACCGGTCAACGGATTCAGCGGTGACGGGCAATGTGTTCGATGTCACTTATAAGTCGGGGTACGGGGTCATCGAAGTTGAGAATGTCGCGGATCGGACGGTCATCGCTAACAATGTGATTCATCGTCGGGGAGCGGCGGGCACAGGCATCCGGGTCAGTCCGCATTCGGGCGGCATGCCTTCCGAGCTGCACATCACCGACAACTCGATTACAAACGACACTGACGGCGTGGGTATCTATATGGAATCGCCGCAGAGCGTGACGATTGCCGGCAACTCCATCCTGTTTCCCACTCCCACAGCCAACGCGATGGGCATCATGTTGCGCTCGACGGTGAGGCCCATTGACGGCGTGATGATCTCCAACAATCGTATCGTCGGCGCACTGTATGCCGGTGTACGCCTCGCGGCAGCGCCCCACCCGTTTGTGGGCGTGACGCTGAGTGGCAACCAGGTGCGCGGCTCCAACGTCGGGTTGCGCTGCGAAGGCGCCGGCGGCTTCCAGCCCATCGTGTCGGCGGGCAATGTGTGGGGCGCGAAGGCCTGTTCCGCCCCTCTTATCGCTGGCGAATAACTCGGAAAGGTGACAGTTCGTTGATGGGCGTCATGGGTTAGTTGAGATGTAGAGTTAGACACAGGAAAGGCAACGACGATGAAAAGGTTAGTGTCTCTGGCGCTTGGGGTTGTGCTGGCCGTGTTGATCGCCTCGGCCAGCGGCGGCGCGCCAACGGCGGCCGCTCAGGGCGGAGTGAGTGAGCTGGCGACAACCCCGCTGTTCTATGTGCGCAGCTACGGTGGCAAATGCCTGGACTTCGGCCCGCCACCTCAAGCGGCTGGCGCGCCGGTGTTTATCTTCGACTGCAATGGAACTATCGCGCAGCAGGTGCGGATTGAAGAGGTCAATGACCGGCATGACGTGATTCTGCGCGCCGGCTCGAAGGTCATCGGCGTCAAGCAAGGCTGGACCAATGCCTCAAAGGACCAAGATGCACAGGCTCCCGAAGCGGCTGCGACCGAAACTCCGCTTGAATTGCAGAATGAGGCGAACCGCACCACGGTCTTCTCACTGGGGCAGGTTTTCGCGCTGGACGGCGATAGCATCCTCCTCGCCTCGAACCACAATCTCGTCGTCAAAGTGCAGAACGCCCGAGGCAAGAATCGGGCGCCATTAGTGCTGGGGGCACGTCAGTTGGCCGACGCTGAATTCTGGACGGTCTCAGCTAGTGACGGCTCGGCGGCGCGACCGACCAGCGGCTTTGTGCGCGTCCCCGCCGACCGCGATCATCGCTCGCTGGCCGACCAGCTTGTGAACGCCGTCCAGAACGCCAAGTGGGGTACGGTCATCGAACTCGACCCCAATGTCTCGATAGACCTGACCAATGTGCCGCCGCTGCAACTGCCGGCCGGTGTCACGCTGAGAGGCAACCGCCGAGGCACACTGCTCGGACCAGAACTCACCGAACTCCAGGGACCAGGCCGCGACCATCGAGAAGAGAGTATGCTCACTGTTGCTGGCGACCAGGTGCGCATCACAGGGCTGCGCCTGCGCGGCCCCACGCGGGGCTTGCACGAGGACGTTCCTTTGTACGATGGCACAGTCCGCATCGCCAGTGGCATTCTCGCCCCCGACCGCTTTGTGACCATCATTGATCATAACGATATGTCGGATTGGACGAACGGCGCGGTCCAGGTCGAGGGGGAAAATGACAGCGCCACCTGTCTGGCGCCGAATGAGTTCCGCGTCTCCCTGGTGCGAGTTGCGCGCAACTTCCTCCATCACAACCAACGGTGGGGACTGGGATATGGCGTGGTAGTGGGTACCGGCGGCTATCCCCTGATCCAGGGGAATACCTTTGATTTCAATCGGCACGCCATCGCCGCCGACGGCCTGGCGCTAACCGGCTACACAGCGGAGTATAACCTGGTCCTGTCAGGCTCCCCCGACTATTCGGATCATGGCTTCCAACAGGATTTTGACATGCATGGCAGCGATCCTTCGTCCCATCACACGGGCGGGATTGCCGGCAGCGCGGTCAACATTACCCACAACACGTTCCTGGGCAGCAATCGGCTGAACTATGATCTGCGCGGGGTGCCGTGCGAGACAGATCACTTCACCGCCAACATCTCGGAGCAGAACCTCCCGAGCGCGATTCGGTGGTATGACCACGGCCATCAGTTCCACGTCTCGCCCACGACCCTGCCACCAGCGTGGCTGGACCTTAGCGGTAATCACTTCGATAGCGCCGACCCGACCAAGCGCCTCGGTGTGGGCGACTTCGACGGCGACGGCGTCCAGGACTTGTTCCTCGCCACGGGCACAGCCTGGTATTACGCACCGGGCGGCAAGGCCGAGTGGCGCTACCTCAACGCCCAGACTGACAGGCTCGACACGCTGCTGTTCGGCGATTTCGACGGTGACGGCCGCACCGATGTCTTCACGCAGCACGGGTTCAACTGGGACGTGTCGTGGGGCGGCGCATCCGCCTGGGAAAAGATCAACGTGTTTTCGCAGCGGCTCGGTGATTATGCTATCGGCGACTTCGTCGGCGATAACCGGGACGACGTCTTCTATGCTGACGGGCAACATTGGTATGTCTCCGACGGTGGCACGGCTCCCTTCACCCTGGTCAACGACTCCAGCTACCGCATCCCCGCGTTACGCTTCGGGGACTTCAATGCCGACGGCAAGACCGATGTCTTCGCCGTGGCGAACGGACAGTGGTCGGTTTCTTACAGCGGCAGCTCCGGCTGGCAGCGGCTACGGTCGAAGTTGACCGATTCGGCCGAGAACTTGACTGTGGCGGACTTCAACGGCGACGGCCGCGCCGATGTCGCCACCGTCGAAGTCGTTCTGCCTCTGAGCTGGCGCTTCAAGGTGTCGTACAGCGGTACGAGCGGCTGGACCTCGCTCCGTACCTTTAGTCTAGGTCAAACGACGGCGGGGATTGGCCGCTTCGACGGCAACGCCAGCGCGGATGTGCTGCTGTGGCACGACGACTATCTCGACATCTCGACCGGCGGAGCCGGGGCGCTGACGCGCCACAGCCGCCAGGATATGCGCTGAGAAGCAACCGAGTACAGTCAGCTTTAGGTAGACAAGAAAGGACATCAGGCTATGTACAGTTTCATGAAGTGGTTGGCAGCAGGTTTCGTAGTGGCGCTCATGGTGTTAGGGAGTTCGCCCGTGACGCAGGCGGATGAGGGTCCGACCGCCGATAAAGTGGCGGCGACGCGACACATTTCCTATCGCAAACCGGACGGCCTCATCCTGTCAACGGGCAACCTGTATTTCACATCCCACGACGCCAGCACAGCGACGGTCTGGCGGACGGCTCAAAGCGCGAGTCCAGGTCAAGAAATCCTCCTGTATAGCGAGCCGGGCGCGCGCTTCGGCGACATCGTCTTCGCCCAGGTGGACGGTAATTGGTGGGGCTATTTCTTCTCGACCAAAGCAGCGACCGTTACCATCAAGCGCGTTTCCTTGACCGGCGGCGCGGCCACCACTCTGGCGACGGTGACCAACATTGACGCGGTCAACAGCCATCGCAACCTCGTCACCGATGGGGTAAACCTCTACTGGCAGGACGTCAACTCCATCCGCAAGATGCCTATCCGCGGCGGCGCTATCACGGTCCTCGACAGCGCCACCCCGAACACACCGACGGCCGGTATCGCGCTGCGGAACGGCAACATCATCTATGCCTCTGTCGCCGCCATTCGCTACGTACCGACGAGTGGAGCTATCACCTCGCCGCTGGTGAGGACCATCGCCACCGCCGCGAGCCGCGTTACCGCCCTTCACGTGGTGTCCAATGGCGTCTACTGGGGCGAGCAGAGCGGCGCGGTTCGGCTCAAGGTCGGCTCCACCACCACGACGCTGCCGTCAAGCGCCGGCCTGGTGCCGACCTCGATCTCGACCAATGGCTACACGGCGGGGGCGGCCCAGGCGTGGACCCAGTGCGGCTCGCAGACGTGTCGGCTGCACTTCGACTTCCCCGTCTGGCGGTCGTCCATGGCGATTGGCGCCGACGCGCTCGGCGTGACCGTCACATCGGCCGGAGATGTCTTCTGGGGCGATGCCAATGGGGTGCATCGGCAGACATTCTGAGTGTCGCACCAAGACTCAATAGCATAGCGTGAAGGTTGAGATTTGCTATCAGGGGTGCTATAATGTTCATCTGCGTTAACCCTGCCATGTCGCGCATAGAAGGAGCCCCTGTATGTCCCTGAACCAACGCCTTGCACACTGGCTGGCGAGCGCGGTCGTCGTGCTGAGCCTGCTGAGCCTCACCGTCGCGTCGGCCGCCGCCAGCCAACCCACCCCGGACTCCAAAGACACCGCGGTCTACTACATTCCCAAGGTGTTCGATGTCCAGACGCGCTCGGCGGTCGCCGCCACGGGCGCGTCCATCCTTGAAGTCGGCCACGATTACATCCTGGTCGAAGCCAGCCGGGACGAGTTCAAGGCTATTGAGGCTCTGGGTCTAGACATACAGAAGCCGTCGCCCGAAATCGCCAAGATGCTGGCCTTCCCGCCAGCCGACTCGGGCTATCACGACTATGCCGAGATGGTGGCCGACATTCAGGCTGTCGCCGCGGCGCATCCTACCATCTTTCAGTACTCCAGTATTGGCAAGTCCTACGAGGGCCGCGATATCTATCTCGGCAAAGTCTCCGACAACGTCGCCACTGACGAGAACGAACCCGAAGTCTTGCTGACCCACCATCAGCACGCGCGCGAACACCTGACCGTTGAGATGGCGCTCTACACGCTCCACATGCTCGCTCACCGACGAGTACGGCGTGAACCAGCAGATCACCGACCTCGTCAACAGCCGCGAAATCTGGATCGTATTCGATATGAACCCTGGCTGCGCCAGTACGCAGATAGAGTATCAGCAAGCCACAGGTACGTATCGCTTCGTGGCGCAAAAATCGCCAGCCCAACGCGTTTGGCCTGTCCTATGTCGGGACCGACTTCAACCGCAACTGGGACTACCGTTGGGGCTGCTGTGGCGGCAGCAGCGGCTCGCCTCAGCAGCGAGACATATTACCGCGGTGCCTCGGGTTTCTCCATGCCAGACGCGTGGTGCGCAACTTTGTCAATAGCCGTGTGATCGGCGGCGCAGATTACCACTGCCATTGACTTCCACACCTACGCGCCGAACTGGTGCTGTGGCCGATGGCTACACCTATACCGACGCCGCCCGACAGGCATGACCCAGGACGACCACGACGTCTTCGTCGCCATGGGCCAGGCGATGGCGGCGACCAATGGCTACACGCCAGAACAGGCCAGTGACCTCTACATTACGGACGGCACCATCAACGACTGGCTCTACGGGGCCTACCAGATTTTTACCTATACCTTTGAGATGTACCCTACCTCATCGTCGCAAGGCGGCTTCTATCCGCCCGACGAGGTGATTCCAGCCCAGACCTCGCGCAACCGCGCGGCGGTCCTCTACCTGCTCGACAAGTCCGCCTGCCCCTACGGTGTCATCGGCAAGGATGCCCAGTACTGTACCGTGACCACGACTGAATGGCGCGGCGCGACGGTACAGGCAGCGGTGACGAGCGGCGCCGGCGATAATAACGGCTTCCAGACCAGCCCCACCAACGCCTTCGCGGACGACAACCAGTACGCGGTGGACACCAACAGTGGGACGAACACCAACACGTCCTGTACCAACACTGGCAAGGACCGTCACCGCTTCTACAACTACGGCTTGAGCGTGCCCAGTGGGAAGACGGTTACTGGCATCGAGGTGCGGTTGAACGAGAAGGTGGACAGCACGACGGGGGCGCCCAAGACGTGCGTGGAGTTGTCGTGGGACGGCGGCGCGACGTGGACGGCCGCCAAGTCCACCGGCACGCTGGCGACGAGCGAGGGTAGCTACATTGTCGGCGGGGCGGCGGATACCTGGGGCCGGGCCTGGACCAGTACAGACCTCAGCGACCCGAACTTCCGCGTCCGCCTGACCAATGTGGCGAGCAATACCTCGCGCGACTTCTCGCTGGATTACGTTGCGGTGCGGGTGCGGTATCTACCGTAGGAGGCGATCTACGTGTCGGCCCTCAGCGAACGGATAGGGGCCGACCTATGTGTCGGCCCTGGGCGAACACGTCGGTTCTCCCCTACTTCCTGCCGAACAGGCTCTCTGAACTACAACTAGGCCCAAATAAAGTAGAGCCGTGACAGGTCACGGCTCTACCTCGTTCTCCTATACCAAAGCATGAGGGCGTCTATCGCGAGGTCAGATCGACCAGCACTTCGCACAGGGCCGCCAGGGCCGAACTGCGCGGCTGGCCGCTGCTCTTCCGCCAGACCTCGTTCGGATATGGTACACCGGCCGCCGCGCGCCCGCCGATGCGGACCTGGCCTGTGCGGGCTGGGCAGATCAGCGAGAAGATGTCATAGTCCGCCCCAATCACGCCCTGCGGCGCTTCGAGGTAAAAGGGCGTCTCGAAGTCGGCCCATGTGAACTCGAGGTCTGTCTCAGGCGTGTGGACTCTATACTGCAAGGTCTGCCCAACGGCCCCGTCGCTCTCAAAACGCGCCGCATGGACAGGCAGGGTCGGGTCGCGGAAGGGATGGTTGGGGCGGCGGGTGAGATAGACGCGCACCCACTCGGTCAGGGCCGGGTTGTCCGTGTAGATAGCCCGCACATCATCCGCGCCCCAGCCATCCGCCGCGACATCCGACAGGACCAGCAGGCTGTAGCCGACGCCGACCGGCGAGTACAGGGTTCGATACAGGCTGATGAACGTCGTGTCTTCGCTGGCCTGGGGTGGTCGGAGTGCGAGCAGTAGGTGGTCACCGGCCCAGGTTACAGTGCCAGGGTTCAGCGGGGCTCGCATAGCGTGGCTCCTCATAGTCCAGATGATTACCAGGCCGCTGGCTCAATGACGCCTGGAATCTCGATGACAGCGGGACGCTGGGCGGCGAGGGCAGAGCGCACCGCTGTTTCCAGCGCCGCCGGTGTTTCGGCGCGCCAGCCCACCGCCCCAAACGCTTCGGCCAGGCGGACGAAATCGGGGTTGGTCAGCTCGCCCGCGTAGGGCTGGCCGTACAGCCGGCGCTGGTATGCCTCGATGGAGCGATAGCCACAGTCGTTCGCCACAATCAAGACCACAGGAATGCGGTAGTGGACCGCCGTCGCCAACTCCTGGAGGGTGAACAGGGCGCCGCCGTCGCCGCAGATGGCGATCACGGCGCGGTCAGGATCGGCGACCTTCGCGCCCAGGGCGGCGGGGAAGGCGAAGCCGAGCGCCGCATTGTGCAACGGGAAGGGCGCGCTGCGGGCTTCGTAGACGGGCAGGTGCGTAATCTGCCAGCCGTTGATAGCCGCCGCGTCGCCGGTAATAATGGCGGAACGCGGCGCGGCGGCGCGGATGGCCTGCATCATCTGCCACCCCAGGCGGCTCTCCACCTGGCGCTGTCCTGCCACCCGTAACGCCGCGATACGCTGGCCCATCTGCTCACACCGGTCAGGCATGGGCGGGACAGCCTCGGCAAGATAGGCCAGGGCGGCCTGGGCGTCGGCCACGACGGGGAAGGCGCGGGGATAGGTCTTGCCGATTTCGCGCCCGTCTATGTCAACCTGAATGACTCGCGAGGGTAGGGGCAACGAACCGTCGCGCGTCTCGAAGATGTCCAGGCTCGACCCGACCACCAGGGCCAGGTCCGCCTCGGCCAACAGCGGGGCGAACGGGCCGGCCGGCCACGTCCAGCCATAGCCAAGCGACAGCGGGTGGTCCTGGGGGATGGCGCCACGCCCGGAACAGGTGGTAAGCACCGGCGCGCCGAGCGTCTCGGCCAGCCTAGCCAAGGCATGAGAGGCGTCGCCGGCCAGGACACCCTGCCCGGCGTAGAGGAGGGGCGAGCGGGCCTCAGCCAACAGGGCGGCGGCGTGGGCCAGGGCGGCGGCGTTCGGGACGGGCAAGCTGCGTGTATAACGCTGTGGCAGGCTCACCTCCCCCTGATTCGTCAAGACATTGGTAGGGATTTCGAGCGTGGCGGGACGGGGACGGCGGGAAAGCATCGTGTCCCAGGCGCGCTCGAACGCGGTCGGGATGTCCTCGACACGCTCGACACGCTCGGCCCAGCCGACCGCGCCTCGCAGCATGTCCAGTTGGCCTGGTATCTCGTGAAACGCGCCCAGGCCGCGCCCCCTCACGGCTGTATCCACCTCGGAGGCGATCAACAGCACGGGCGACGAGTCGGCGTAGGCGTTGGTCAGCGGCGCGAGGGCGTTAGCCGCGCCGGGGCCGGTGATGGTGAGACATACGCCCGGCCGCCCCGTCACCCGTGCGTAGCCGTCGGCCATGAACCCCGCGCCGCCCTCGTGGCGCGTCGTGATGGCGCGGATGGTCGGTGTCCGCCTGAGCGCATCGTAGATTGCCAGGTTGTGGACGCCGGGGATGCCAAAGACCGTCTCTACTCCCTGCGCCGCGAGACACGCCACCACCGCTTCGCCGCCCGTCATTTTAGTCATAGCCGCCTCATGAGTGCGCGTCTACGCGATATGCCGCGCAGACCTTCTGGACGGCGGTGATGATGTCGTCCAGGTCGGCCGGCGTCAAATCGGGGTACAGGGGCAGAATCAGGAGCTCCCGCGCGATCTGCTCGGCGTGTGGCAATGTACCGGGCATCCCCTCGTTAAAGGAGCCGCCGTTGAACAGGGGATGGATGTGGCATAGCTCGTCGTGGGCGATGGCGAAATTACCGATACCCTCGGCGGCCAGCGCGGCCGAGATGCTTGCCAACGAGACGCGGAAAGTCCCTTCACGAAAGCGGATTGGATAGTAGGGGCAGGACGAGGTCACGCCAGGCCGTAAGTCCGGGCGCTGGAGGCCGGGTTCATGGGCCAGGGCGTGGTCGAGATAGGCGGTGTGATCGCGGCGAGCGGCGACAAAGCGGTCGAGCTTGGCGAACTGCGCCCGCGCAAAGGCCGCCTGGATTTCGGTCATGCGGTAGTTGTTGCCGAGGCTGTCTACACGGTAGCCATGTCCGCGCCACGTCTGCGATTTGCCGTGGTCGCGCATAGCGCGCGCCCGCTGCGCCAGCCGTTCGTCGTCCGTGGTCAGAAAGCCGCCCTCACCCGCCGCCGTCAGTATCTTGGACTCTTGCAGGCTCCAGCACGCCATCGCCCCGAATGTCCCCAACCGCCGTCCCTCGTAGAGCGAGCCGAAGGCATGGGCGCAGTCTTCGATGAGGACAAGGTTGTGCTGCTCGGCTAGGGCCTGAAACGCGGGCAGGTCTACGGCGTGGCCGAACCAGTGGACGACGACAATGGCGCGGGTGCGCGGGGTGATGCCGCGGGCCGCCTCGGCGGGGTCCAGGTTGAAGGTGCCGGGGTCAACGTCGGCGAACACGGGGCGGCCGCCCGCCCACAGGACGGTGTAGGCTGTGGAGATGAACGTCAGCGGCGGCACGATGACCTCATCGCCGGGCTGAAGGTCCAGGGCGGCCAGCGAGGCGTGTTGGGCCGTCGTCCCCGACGAGAACGCGACGACGTAGCGCGCGCCGAGCCAGTCGGCGATGGCCGCTTCGAGCGCCCGCACCTCGGTCGCTTCGGGCCGCACGGCGCAGAAGACGCCCCGGTCCAGCACCTCGAGCACCGCGCGCCGTTCCTCGTCGCCGTAGCAGGCGCGGATGAGGGGCAAGGGGGTCAGGCGGACAGGCACGCCGCCCTGGATGGCAAGC
>JAHCIP010000202.1 GCA_026129165.1 Anaerolineae bacterium | reverse complement strand
GCCCTGAGGCAGTGGCGCTGTCGTAGTCTGCGGACCAGGTCAACTTAATACGGGTGGGCCAGACAGCCCGTCCGCGCCCATCAAGGATGTGGGGGAGCCACCTGCCAGTTCAAGTCGCTGACGGTAGGAAGCATGTTGTAGCTCGCTACACTGCCGTTGTTCATGAGCCAGGCATTGTTTTCGCCCGTTGCGACATTATGCCAGACCAGGTCGTCGGCGCCGTCGTGGTCCAGGTCGCCGACATCCACGAGTATCCAGTTGAGGTTGGGAAGCGTGGAGAGCCCGTGGTAGCTCGTCACCGCAGGGCCGTCCATGAGCCAGACGTTGACCTCACCCGTCGCGGCGTTGCGCCAGACCAGGTCAGCCTTATGATCGCCATTGACATCTCCACTGCCGACGAGCTGCCAGTTGAGGTTGGGCGGCGTGGGGAGCCCCTGGTAGCTGGTCACAGCGGGGCCGTCCATGAGCCAGACGTTGACCTCACCCGTCGCGGCGTTGCGCCAGACCAGGTCGTCCTTGCCGTCGTGGTTCAGGTCACCGATGGCCGCCGGTATCCACTCGACGGAGGGCGGCGTGGCGAGCCAGTTGTAGCTTAACACCGCAGGGCCGTCCATGAGCCAGACATTGACCTGGTGGGTCACGGTGTTGCGCCAGATCACGTCGGCCTTACCATCCCCATTCAGGTCGGCCGTGGCGACGGGCTTCCAGTCGAGGCTGGGCGGCGTGGGCAGCCAGTTGTAGCTGGTCACGGCGGGGCCGTTCATGAACCAGGCGTTGGACTGCCCGGTCGAGGTCTGATACCACAGCAGGTCACCCTTGCCGTCGCCGTTGAAGTCCGTGACGACGCTGAGGACGGGGGGATTGTAGGTGGTGGAGTGCGCCACCTCGGCCGCGCTGGACACGAACAGGTTGTCACCACTGTAGATGGCGGTGATGGTGTGGGAACCGACACTCAGGCTCGACGTGGTGAAGCTCGCGGTTGTCACACCGCCGCTTGTCTGGAGCGGGACAGGGCCCAACAGCGTCGCGCCGTCGTAGAACTTCACCGTGCCGTTCGCATACCCCAACTCCCCGACGTTCACATCAATCGTGGCCGTGAACGTGACGGATTGGCCGAAGACCGAGGACGCCACTGGGGAGTCGGTCAGGCTAGTCGCGCTACGGTGTGACGCCGATACGTAGGTACCGTTGACGGCGAACAGGTTGGGCACCAGGAAGTCGTCAATGCCTTCGGGGAAGCTGACAGCGCTGCGGCTGGCGATGTTGAAGAACCCACCGTCGCCGTTGATGTTGGTGACCACATCGAAGCCGTAGTCCACATGGCCGCTGCCAGTGACCTTGATGGCGGCGGTGTTGAAGCCGCTGCTCTCGTCGATCCAGACCTGAGCTAAGGTGAGATTACCACCCGTGACCAGGACCGTCGGGGAGTCAGTAGGGGTGGACAGGAACGCGCCCTGGACGAACACATTGCCAGCCGAGACGGTCACGGCGGGCGAGGCGCCAATCAGCTGCGTGCCATCCCTGTCGCTGGTATCGGTGCCGGCCAGGTCGAGGACGATGTTGCTGGGGGGGCTGAGCGTCACGCCGGTATACGGCCCGAAGCCCAGGACGAGGGTGATGCCCACCGGCGACGCGGGCGCGCTCAGGCCGTTGATGGCGGCCACCTGGCTGTGCAAGGCCGCGTCGTCCGCGGGCGCCAGGTCCACCTGGGCCGTCGTGGCGATCAAGCTCTGCAGGCTGGTCGTGGTCAAGACGTTGACGGTGATGCCCGCGCTGGCCGGCGCCGCGCTCGTCGTGCCGTCCTTATCCGTGGCCGTCACCTGGACGGTGTAGGGGCCAGCCGTGGCGAAGGCATGGCGGGCGGTCGCGTCACCTGTGCCGGCGACCGGGTTGACCGTCTGGAGGGGTGAGCCGTCGCCCCAGTTGACGCTATAGGTGAAGCCGGCGGCCTGGTCGGTCGCCGCGCCGTCAGTGGCCGTCAGCAGGAACGTCACAAGCTGGCCGGCCAGCGCCGTGGCGGGACCGTTGACGGAGGCCGTCGGGGCGGCGTTGTTGATCGTGATATCCGTGGTGTAATCGGTGTAACCGCCATCCTTGTCGAGGATGCGCGCCAGGACGGTGCGCGCGCCGGGACCTTCGGCCAGGAAGCTGGCCGGGACGTTCGCCGAGGCGGCCGTGCCCGAGCCGGCATACGTGCCGTCGCCGACCTCGAAGACGCCGTCATTGTCGAAGTCGTAGGCGTAGTGGAAGCCGGCCGTTGTGTCCGCCGTCGAGGGGTCGGCCTGGTTAGAGAACGACACCTGGCCCGCGCTGCCCTCGTTCACGGGTCCGTTGTTGGATAGGGTCCCGGTCGGCGTGGCGTTGTTGACGGTCAGCGAGAAGGAAGTGTTCGACGTACCACTGGTGACATTATCCGTCGCGGTGATGGTCACGCTCTGGCTCTGGGCAGGGCCGTCGTCGGGCGTGTACGACCACGACCAGGTACCATAAGGAGCCAGGCTACCGCTAGCAAATGTGTGATAGCCGTCAGCGACTTCTGCGGCCGATAGCGCCTGATTGTAGATCTGCACCTCATCAAGCAGGCCGGTGAAAGCGGGGGTGAACATAGCGGCTGATCCTTGCTCGGCGCCAAGGCGGAATGGGTACGCGCCAAGGATGTTCACCGCACTGGCCGCTGCTGCAGTCGCGCTGGCATCCAGCGAGCCGTCAATATACAAGTTGAGGGTAGCCCCCTGGCGGGTCACCACGATGGAGTGGAAGTTGCCGTCGTTGAGCGCCACGCTGCTATCCACGAAAGCGTAGTTGGTGCTGGAGGCGTCTTGCCAGGTAGCCACGTCCAGGATGCCATTAGACATTCGCACACCGAAGAAATTGCCAGCCGAAGCATCCGCGCGGTTGCCCAGCACCGCCTGAACACCAGTGGAGGTGGTCTTGAGGCCGAGTGCGACCGTAAAATCGCCCGTGCCTGGGGCAAAGTCGGTGGCGAGATACTCGACATTAGGTGTGCTTGACGGGCTGCCACCACTGCCGGGGAAGTTGAAGGCCTGCCCGACCTGTCCCGGCGTGAACGTCACTCCACCGTTGATCGCGCCGGAGGCGCCGCCAGCTATGCTATCATCGGCGTTGCCCTCGCCTCTGAACAAATGGGTCGGGACCGGCACGATGGTCACGGCGCCGACCGAGGCGCTGAGCGTCACCGGGTTGCCGCTGCTGTTGTCGAACGTGCCGCTGTTCTGGGCTGGCTGGCCTTCGAAGACCGTCACGCCGGCGGCGTCCACGGTCAGATTGGTGGCGGCGGGGGCGTGCAGCTTGGCAAGCCCGTTAAGCCCAGCGGTGGTTGGCGCCGCGTTGCTGTTCACCTTCGCCACCGGGCTAGTGGTAGTCGTCGCGCTCCCGTCGGCCTTGTTCAGGGTGGCGGACACGGTAATCACTTTGGAACCCTGGCGTAGGCCGCCGTCTTTGTCCGTGGCATTGTTGTACACCGTGTAGGCACCGGCGATGCTCGGTGTGAAGCTGTAGGTGGCGCTGCTGCCATTGGGGATTGAGGCGGCGCCGGTCGGCTTATAGACGAACCAGGCATAGGTGAAGCCGGCGGCCTGGTCCACCGCGCTGGGGTCGGTCACCGTATCCGTCAGATTGATGGGGGCGCCGGCGATGCCGGTGCTCGGCCCGTTGATCGTCACCGCCGAGGGGATGACATTAGCGACGGTCACGCTGGTCGTGGCCGTGTTGCTGGTTAACCCGGTCGAGTCGGTCACCTGGAGATTGATGCCCACCGTGGCCGGCCCGTCCGCGAAGGTGACCTTGAAACTGCCGCCGCTGGCCGTCGTGGTCAGTGAGTTGGGGGCCAGGCTGCCGCCCGCGCCCACCGTGAGGGTGGTGACGGTGAAGCGGTCGCCGGGGTCGGTCACGGTGAACGAGTAGCTGTACTGGGTGGACCCTTCGTTGGCGGTCGTCGGCGCGGTTGTCATGGCCAGGACGGGGGCCACGCTGCTCGGCACAAAGGCCGTTTTCGCGCCCGATAGCGTCCAGGCGCCGCGGCCCAGCGTGGCGGCGGCCAGGACATCGTCGCCGTCGTCGAAGTCGAGGTCAAAGACCGACACATCCGGGAGACCGTTCCCCAGCTTGACCCAGGTACCCAGGTTGGAGATGAGCGAGGCGAACACGCCGGAGCGCGTGCCGACCACGATGTAGGGCGACCCACCTGAGACGAACTCGACGGTCTTGATTTCGGCCGAGCTGACCGACAAGAGGCCGAAGGTGATATCCGACCACGTTGCTCCACCATCGGTGCTGCGGAACACCTGGTCATTGTCGACGACGACCACGTGCTTCCAGTCCGCCGGGTCCATAACGATGTCGGCAATGGTCCCGGCGCCGGCGGGGAGGGCGGCGACCGCCGTCACCGCGCTACCGGCGGTCGTGCGGCTGTAGACCGCGCCGCCGAAGCCGATGTAGAGGACATCCGGATTGGCGACGCCCAGGCGGTAGCCGCCGTAGGCCATCGGTAGCGGCGATGAATTAACGCCAATGGTGGCAATATTGGCGAGCGTGTCGCCCCGGTCCAGGCTCTCGTAGAGGTTGGCCGACCCGCCGATCAGCAGGCGCGCTGGATCGACGGCGTTGACGGCGAGTGGCGTGATAAACTGCTTGTCGGTCATGATGGACGTGCTAATGTCGGCGCCGCCGAGCGCGTCATTCGCGGCTGTGAACAGGTAGCGCTTGAAGCCGCCCAGCTTCTGCGAGGAGCCGTAGCGCACGGCCACCGTCCCGGGCAGGAATAGGCTGGTCACGCTCGCGCCGGCGTTGTGCGTCGCCACCGGGGTGCTATTGACGCCACGCCCCACCTGGAACCGCAAACTCGAAACCGTCCCCCCCGTGGCCGCCGGCAGGTTCGAGTAAGCAGACAGGGTGTAGGTGAAAGTGGTACTGCTGGGGATGGCCACGATATAGACGAAACCGACATTGTAGCGGCTATCGCTGACGCCTCGGATATTGACGCCGTCCCCCACGCCAAGTCCGTGCGCCCCGGCCGTGGTGATGGTCACGGTGTTGCCGGACTGGGTGGCGGTGGCGATGGTGTAAGCGGCGCCGCGCACCCCGGCGACGAACATCTGCTCGCTATCCACCGTGATGTAGAAACCGCCGCTGGCCGGGAACCCGGCCGCCGACGCCACATAGATGTCGTTCCACGCGGCACTCTGCGTAAACAACATGGTGGTGCTGGCCGGTGTCCCGTTGGGCAGGACCAGGTTGGCGACGGCCACGTCGCCGCCATCGCCCGACGCCATGCGCCGTGTCCAGGCTTCGCTCCCCGAGGCGGTCTGATAGGCGACGCCGTTATCCTGCAAGCCGCCGACAAGGACATTGGCGAGGGGGTCGTAGGCCACGTCGTGGATCTCCGACACGCCCAGGTTGCCGTTGGCCGACACCCAGACATTGGCCCCCGACGCGGCGCTACGCGGGTCCCCCAGGCGGAACACGCCGCCGTGGTTGCCATTCAGCAGGGCGCCGTTGGCATCGAAGGCCAGGGCCATGTTATCGGAGTGCGGCGCGCCGTAATTAAGGGCCGCGGTGGCGCTGACACTCGAGATGTTGGTGTACTGCTGCGACGGCGTTTGGCCGCTCGGCTGGGACGCGTCCACGCGGTAGATCGCCGTCTCGTAGCCCGTCACATAGACGAGGTTAGCGTTCGTCGTGTCGGCGCCGATGACGCCATTGGGATTGGTGGCCCCGAAAAATGTGCCGGGCGGCATATCCAGGGCTGTCCAGGCGGCGCCGAGGTTGGTCGAGCGATACAGGGCCTTCGCGCCGCCGCCATTGTTCAAGATGACAAAGACGGCGCCTGAGGCGCCGACCGAGGCGTTGATGGCGGTGGTGGCGCCGGAGATGCCGCTGATGCCGGCAGTCACGTTGGTCCAGGTCGCCCCAGTGTCGTCGGTGCGGAAGATGCCACCGCTGGCGCCGGTGAACGTGACGTAAAACCGGCTGGTGCTGGTGGGATCAGCCGCCAGGTCGCGCGCCGGCGCATCAGGCAGGCCGAGGGTTCCAGAGATCTTGGTCCAGGTTCCGAGCGGACCGCTCGTGGTGCGGAATAGCCCGCCGGCCGAGGCCGCCATGAGCGTGGTGCCGCGTGCGAACACGCCGGTGATGCTGTTGGCTGACAGGAGTGAGCTAGTGGTGGTGGTCCAGTTCGTCCCGCCGTTGGTGGTGTAGTACAGGCCGGTCAGATCGTCGCCGTTATTCCCCAGCGCGCTGAAGCGGCCCACACCAGCCACGAGGGTCTGATCGGTGGCGTCGAGGGGATCGAGCGCGATGCGCGCGATGGACAGCGACTGCAGAGTGTCGCCCAAGGGGGTCCAGGTCGGGCTGGCGGCGGTGGCATTGGTCGTCTTCCAGACGCCGCCATTGACGCCAGCGATATAGACGCGGTTGGCGTCGGTGGGGCTGGGCGCGATGCTGACCACGTTGCCGCTGACCGGCTCCTGGTCGACCGCGACGTTGATCAGGTCCTGTTGGGCGTAGAGTTCGGGGGCTGGGCCTTGAAAGACCCAGGTCGGCCCAACCGCCGGGGCGGCGGGGGCGGCGGGGATGGCGGGCGCGGCGGGAGGCTGGCCTGAGTGCGCCTCTACCCCTGGCGCCGCGGCACTGTCGGCGGGGGGCGGTGGGGCGGCCAGGGCGCTGGCCGCTGCCACCGCCCCCAGAATCAGGGCGGCCAGGGCCAGGCTGAGCAGCCAGGCCCAGCGGGGGGCCATGGGGGGCCGTATTCGATTGGTATGCATGGTTCATTCTCCTATGACGTGCGTGGATGTGAACGGGGTCGAACCGAACCGACGTGGGCTCGGTCTTGGCAGGCCGGTTGACGAGAGGTCTCAGGCGCTTTGAGGGTCTGAAGATGCGCTCTCCCCTTTCGCCAGCCCGTGATCGGACACGCACTCGACCAACACGAGGGGTAGCCCCTGGGCATACAACTGTTCGAGGACGCCCAGCAGCGCGGCCTGGTCGGCCACGCTGCCGACGAGGGTTGTCATCGGCGGGCGGGTAGCGCGGTCGGTGATGACCCAGACACCACTGAGCAGGTCGAGCCAGCGCGGCTCATACGGGCCTCGGACACAGATGCGATAGCGGGCCGGGTGATCCAGGCTGAGGTGTGAAAAAGAGTACATACATCCTCGGGCTGTGGCGGGTTGGCGTGAGCCCTACACTGAGAGTGTAGGGCAGGCCAGCGCGAGGCGTATGACACAAAAGTAGTATCTTGGGAAGAGAACGGGGAGAGGTTCTATGAGGCGTCGGGGGTCAAGAAGCCGATGGCCTGCGCCTGCGCAATCGCCTGGCGACTGTTACGCACACCCAGCTTGGTATAAATGTTGTTGACGTGTTTCTTGACTGTGTTGGGCGAGATCACCAGGCGCCTGGCGATGTCGTCCATCGAGAGACCATCGCGGATAAGGGTCAGTAGCTCCATCTCGCGCGGCGTCAGCGGGGTGATGCCGTACAGCCGGGCATAGTGGGCCGTCAGCGTCGGGCGTCGTCTGGCGCCCGGTTCGTGGGTGAAGGCGGCTAGCAGGCGCTTGACGGTGGGGGAGGGGCCACATCGGCCGTCGAACTCGCGCAAGAGGGTGGCCATAGGCGCGCCGAGGTCGAGAAAGGTGCGGACAAAGGGGGCTGGCCCGCCGAGGCGGAGCGCGCGGTCAAGGGCGGCGAACGCTTCCGTCGGCCGGTGTTGTCCAGCGAGGACAAGACTCTGAAACGCGCTGACCTGGACCACCTGGCGGGTGTTGTGGCACGCCTCAGCCTGGCGTAGACAGGTGACGGTAATGTCCAGCGCGTTGGTTAGCGCCGTGGGCGTCGCCTCGGCCAGGAGCGCACGGACACGGGCCAGGGGCGGCACGTCGAGCCAGAGGGAACTGCCGTGGTGGGCGGTCAGATCAATATCCTGAGCGCTGCGCAGGTCGTCCTCCACGGCGAGAGCGCGGCCGAGACCTGGAGGGGGCATGCCCTGCCTGTCTGAGCCGCAAACTCGGCGGCTGCCTGGGCGTGGGCCAGCGCGTCGGCGGGGACTCCCTGCGCCTGGGCGACGAGCGCCAGGCCGACTAGACTCTCGTGATAGGCGCGGGGATTGGCCCGGTAGCTGAGCGCCACGACCTGCTGCCAATGCTCGGCCGCCGCCGCCAGCGCATTACGTTCGTAATCCACCGCGCCATGTAGATAGTTGGCCCAGGCGCGCCAGATGTCGACGATGCCCACCTCATGCCAGGCGGCGCCAGCGTGGGGCGCGCTGATCGTCGCCACGACCCGCTCGGCCATGCGGGCCGTCTCCCCCAGGTCGGCGGCGTACATCTGGAGGCAGACCAGCGCACCGAGCAGGATCAGGCTGGTAGGGCGCTGGTACGCCGTGGCCTCGTTGAGCGCGGTGTGGAGCAGCGTCAGGCCGGCCGCCTGTTGGCCGGTATGGGCATAGGCCAGGGTGAGATGGAAGATGGCTTGCGCGCGCGCATAGGCGTGGCTGTCCGACAGGCTGGCGACGGCGCGTTCGAGCGGGACGATGGCACGGCCGGCCTCGCCCAGCCAGTACAGGCTGTACCCCCGTAGCTCGTCGTAATGGGCCTGCAACGCCTGGCGGCGCGCGCGGCTGAGGGTGCCCTCCGCGTGCAGCAGCCTGTCAAGACGGTCCAGCAGCGGCGGGAGGGCGGCCACGTTATGCCGGGACGCGAACAAATAGGCCTGGGCGACGAGCAGACTCGGATAGGCGAGGGTGGCCGGCTCCGAAAACAGGCTCAGCCAGCTTTCGAGGACCGACCAGGGCGTCTGCTGATTGAGCATGGGGTGGAGGGCAGCTTCGACCATCTCGGCGGCCAGGCTCTCATCGCCGGCCGCCAGCGCATGCCGGATGGCGTCGTCCATCAGCCCCGCCTGGCTGAACCAGCCGCTCATCCGACGGTGCAGGTCCGCCAGGTGGACCACGTCCACCTCCTGCTCGAGACGGCGGCGCAGGAAGTCGCGGAAGAGGTCATGATAGCGATACCACGTTCCCGTGCTGTCGAGCGGGATGAGGAAGAGGTTGCGCTTTTCCAACTGGGCAATGGTGGCCTGACTGCCGCCGGCGGGGGCGCTGTCGGCCAGCAGGGCGTCCGCCAGCGGGGCGCAGAAGCGGTCGAGCAGGGCCGTGCGGGTCAGAAACACCTGTACGCTGGCCGGTAGCCGGGCCATCACTTCCTCGACCAGGTAGCCGACCAGCAAGCGGTCGCCACCATCAAAGCGCGCCAGGAAGTCGGCCGCGGCCTGGGTCTGCAAGGACAGGCTGGCCAGTTGCAGCGCGGTGATCCAGCCCTCGGTGCGGGTGTGGAGCGCCTGGAGCGCGGCGTCGTCCAGCGGCTGCGCGACGCGGCGGTGGAGAAAGAGGCGCGTTTCCTCCGCCGTGAAGCGCAGGTCGGCGGCGCGCAGCTCGGTGAGCCGACCTGCGGCGCGTAATCGGCCCAGGTGCAGCGGAGGGTCGATTCGCGTGAGGATGACGGGGTGGAGCCAGGGCGGTCGGTAGCGCAGCAGGTGGCGCAGGATGGTAGGCACGGCCTGGGAGTGAATCAGGTGGTAGTCGTCGAGGACGAGGATCAGGTCTATCGGACCAGGGTAGGGGCCAGCCTGGCCTGTACCCGACAGGGTAGGATCACCCTGGCCGATGGCGAGCGCATTTAACTCAGCGACTAGGACATCGGCTAGATAGTCCACGCCAGGCCGCTGGATGGCGTCCAGCAGCCCGATGGTGGTCGGGCAGACGTCGGGAACACCAGAGCGCACGGCGGCGATGAGGTAGCGGAGGAAGCGGTCGAAGTCGTTGTCGCCCTCGTCCAACGTGAGCCAGGCCACGGCGGGCGGAGGGCCGCTGGCTGAGGACTGGTGACTGACCTCTGACAACTGCCCCCTTATTCTCTCGTGGAGCCATTGGCTGACCAGCGTCGTCTTGCCAAAGCCGGGGGGCGCGGAAACGAGGGTGAGATCGTTCGACAAGCCACGGTCCAACCGGGCCATGAGTTCGGGGCGCGGGACCCAAGTAGGATCGGCGGCAGGGCAATGGAGTTTTGTGGGGAGCAGCCAGGGCGGAGACGCCAGTAGCGCGGCTGTCGGTAGCATGGTGATAGCAGCTCTTCCTCCCCTAGGGGTCTGCTGTCGCTGGGGATCACACCGCCTCGGCACCCTACATTATACTAGGGTAGCCGAAAATGTGAAGTTTTTTTGACGAAGCTAGCTGATGGCTATCATTATGCTACGTTAGCATAGCCAGACTATGATAGAATACGAGCTTATCACAAGCGAGAGCCAGACTAGGAGGGACGTGTGCGAGTTACACCAGAGCGATCGGCGGCCGTCAAAATCGAAACACCCGAGTGGGTCAAGGATGCCGTCTTTTACCAGATTTTCCCCGACCGCTTCGCCAAGAGTGATCGGGTGCTCAAGCCCCACCACCTCTATCCCTGGGACGCCGAGCCGCCCGAAGAGGGCTACCAGGGCGGCGACTTGCTGGGTATCGTGGAGCATCTCGACTATCTGCAAGACCTGGGCATCACCGCCATCTACATGACGCCGATTTTCCAGTCGGCCACGAACCACCGCTACCACACCCACGACTACGAGAAGGTGGACCCGATGCTCGGCGGCAACGAGGCGCTGCGCGAGTTGGTGCGCGAGGCGCATCGGCGCGACATGCGCGTCGTGCTCGACGGCGTGTTCAACCACGCCAGCCGGGGCTTCTTCCAGTTCTCGGATATCCTGGAGAATGGCCCGCACTCGGCCTGGCTGGACTGGTTTACTGTCGAGGGCTGGCCGCTGAGCGCCTACGACGGCAGCCAGCCCGCCAACTACGTTGGCTGGGTCGGCAACCGCGCTCTACCCAAGCTCAACACCGACAACCCCCAGGTGCGCGAGTACATCATGCGCATCGCCGAGTTCTGGCTGCGCGAGTACGACATTGACGGCTGGCGGCTGGACGTGCCGTTTGAGATCAAGACGCCTGGCTTCTGGGCCGAGTTCAGGCAGCGCGTCAAGGCGGTCAAGCCCGACGCCTATATCGTGGGCGAAGTGTGGCTGGACGCCCGCGAGTGGCTCCAGGGCGACCAGTTCGACGCCGTGATGAACTACTTATTTACCGAGGCCGTTATCTCGTTTACGGCGGGCGAGCACATGGCCGTCCCCCAGCTCCTGGGCCGTTCCTACGCGCCCTACCCGCCGACCGACGCCGCCCAGTTCAGCCAGCGGGTCCAGCAGGTGCTTGGCCTCTACGACTGGCAGATCAACCTGGTCCAGCTCAACCTGCTGGACAGCCACGACACCTCGCGCCTGCTGAGCATCGCGCGGGGCGACAAGGCCACTG
>JAHCIP010000201.1 GCA_026129165.1 Anaerolineae bacterium | reverse complement strand
CAGCGGAGCAGCCGTGGCTGCCGGGTTGTGCGCCGCTGCCACCGGCTCCGACACCGGCGGCTCCATCCGCATCCCCGCCGCGCTGTGCGGCATCGTCGGCCTCAAGCCGACCTACGGGCGCATCCCCACGCGCGGCCTGATACCCCTGTCCTACTCGCTCGACCACCCCGGCCCGATGACCCGCGCCGTCTACGACGCGGGCGTCATGCTCCAGGCCATGAGTGGCTACGACCCGCTGGACCCCACCACCGTCCAGCAGCCGGTCCCTATCTTCACCGCCGACCTGGACCGAGGCGTCCGCGCCCTCAAAGTCGCCGTGGACCCCACCTGGTCGCTGACCGGCGCCCACCCCGATGTCCTCGCCGGTGTCGAGGCGACCCTGGAGACGCTGCGCCACGCCGGAGCGGACATTGTCGAAGTCTCCCTACCGCGTCTGGCCGACGCCAACAAGGCCGCCCTGGATATTCTGAACGCTGAGGCGACAGGCTACCACGAGGACCGGCTGCGGACGCGGCTGGACGACTTCCGCCCGGACGTTGGCTCGCGGCTGCAACTCGGCTTCGAGGTGCGCGGCATTGACTACGGCCACGCGGTGCGCCTGCGCTCGTTCCTGGTGCGCGACTTCCAGCAACTCTTCGAGGAGGTGGACCTGTTCGTCGCCCCGGCGACCGGGATACCGGCCCCCCATTTGGGCGTGAGCAAGGTCGAGGTCAACGGCGTGACGGTGAGCGCCCGCGAGGCCATTGCCCGCTTCACACGCCCCTTCAACTTCACCGGCCTGCCGGTTCTGGCCCTGCCCAGCGGCATGAGTGAGGACGAAGGATTGCCAGTGGGCGTGCAACTGGTGGCCGCCTGGTGGAACGAAGCCCTATTGCTGCGAGTCGGCCGCGTGCTGGAGGGCAACCTGCCCTGGCCCGCTCCTCCTGAGACGGAGGACGGAAGGCGGAGGACGGACGACTAAACGGGTCTTCGGTCCTCCATCATCCGTCCTTTGTCTTCCGTCCTTGTTTGGAGGCTTATGGATGCCACAGTGGGTCGGCTGGCCCGCCGCCTGGCCGGGACCGGCACGTCGGTCTTTTCTGAGATGAGCGCGCTGGCCGTCAAACATGGCGCGGTCAACCTGGGTCAAGGCTTCCCCGACTTCCCCGGCCCCGACTGGGTTAAGCAGGCGGCCGAGGACGCCATCGCCAGCGACATCAACCAGTACGCCATTGCCCACGGCGCGACGCCGTTGCGGCAGGCCCTGGCTGCGCACTACGGCCCTCGCCTGGGACGCCTGCTCGACCCCGACCGCGAGATCGCCGTCACCTCCGGGGCGACGGAAGCCATCTTCGCCTCGGTTCTCGGTCTGATTGACCCCGGCGACGAGGTGATTGTCTTCGAGCCGTTCTACGACTCCTACGTGCCCTCCATTACCTTCGCGGGCGGCATCCCCCGCTATGTTCCGCTGCGCCAGCCAGACGCGGCCCATGACCAGTGGTGGTACGAGCCAGGGGAACTCGAAGCCGCCTTCGGACCGCGCACCAAGCTGATCCTCCTCAACACCCCCCACAACCCGACCGGCAAAGTCTACACCCGCGCCGAATTGGAACATATCGCTGGCCTCTGCCAGCGTTGGGACAGCCTGGTCCTGAGCGACGAGGTCTACGAATACCTCACCTTCGATGGCGCGCAGCACATCTCCATTGCTACCCTGCCGGGTATGTGGGAGCGCACACTGACGGTTTCTAGTTCGGGCAAGACGTTCAGTCTGACGGGCTGGAAGGTCGGCTGGGTCATCGCCCCACCGACGCTGACCGCCGCCACGCGCGGTACGCACCAGTTTATCGTCTTCTGCTCGGCGGCCCCCCTCCAGATCGGGGTCGCGGCGGCCTACGCCGAGGCCGAGGCCCAGGGCTACTATGAGCACTTTCGCCGCGCCTACCACGACCGCCGCGCCGTTATCCTCCAGGCGCTGGTGGACGCTGGCCTGCCCGCCTTCGTGCCGCAGGGCACGTACTTCGCCCTGGCCGACATCAGCCACCTGCCCTACCCCGACTGCATCGCCTTCTGCAAAATGCTGACGATTGACGCGGGAGTGACGCCCCTGCCGCCGGTGACCTTCTACGCCGACGAGGACCGCCACTTAGGCGAGAAGCTGGTGCGCTTCGCCTTCTGCAAGCGGGTCGAGACGCTGGAAGAGGCCGCACGCCGGCTGAGGGCATGGGCGGGGAAGAAATGAGACCGGCTTGAGGTTGAGGTATATCAGCCTATGACAACACAAGCTGCTACAGAAGATCTCGAACGGTTACAACAACTCTATGCGTCGGGTTTTCAAGACCCTTTTGTCGAGAACGCGCTACGCAAGATATCCGGGTACGGGCAATTCTGATTAACGGAGACTTCCTTGAAGCCTCTGAGTATTTCATCCTACACAGCGGTAGCCGGATAACCGTAGATTATCGTTATCAATGGATGGATAGCACGCGTACCCAGCTACGCCGCCGTTGGGACAGTACTCCCCATTACCCTGGCCTGCCGAACTTCCCTCATCATGGGCATCTGGACGCAGAGGGGACCGTCGTTCCAGGTCGCCCGCTAAGTCTGCTTGATCTGCTAAAGCTGTTGGAGACAGATATTGGGGTATGACCCTGTCTCGCCTTTCAGCCATTATTAGGAGAAACTATGACATCGTCAATCGACACTGTGAATTGGGCAGATGTTCAGAATGAAGTGGTGTCTATTCTGCAAGGATTGTTGCGACTGGACACCACGAACCCACCGGGCAACGAAATCATCGCCGCCGACTACATCGCTGAGTTGCTACGGAAGGACGGCATCGAGCCGACGGTGCTGGAGTCCGCGCCCACGCGCGGCAACGTCGTGGCGCGGCTCAAGAGCGACGGCAGCGCGCCGCCGCTGCTCCTCATGGGCCACACGGATGTGGTGCCGGCCGAGCCGGACAAGTGGGAGCGACCGCCGTTTTCCGGCGATGTAGTGGATGGGGTCATCTGGGGGCGCGGCGCGACAGATATGAAGAACGTCGTGGCGATGGAGTTAATGGTCCTGCTGCTGGTCAAGCGGCTGGGCCTGCCCCTCAAGCGCGACCTGGTCTTCATGGCGACGGCGGACGAGGAGGTGGGCGGCAAGTACGGGGCGAAGTTCCTGGTGGACCAGCACCCGGACCTGATTCGCGCCGAGTACGCCATCAACGAAGGCGGCCCCACCTCCATTGTCTTTGGCGACACGGTTTTCTTCGCCTGCTCGACCGCCGAGAAGGGCGCGGCGCGCTTCCGTCTGCGGGCCAAAGGCGCGCCGGGCCATGCCTCGCTACCCCATACCGATAACGCCGTCTTGCACCTGGCGGAAGCCCTGGTCAAGCTGGGCCACGCTCGCCTGCCCATGCACGTCATTGGCACCGTCAAAGGCCACATCGAGATGATGGCCCGCCACCTGCCTGTAGACCAGCGCGACAACCTGATCCGTGTGCTGAGCGAGGACCCGGATGTGCAGGCTGAGGCCATCGCTCGCCTGCCGCTGCCCGACTCCGGCAAGCGCCGCATGTACGCCTCGCTCCACAACACCGTCACCCCCACTATTCTAAGCGCCGGGTCCAAGATCAACGTCATCCCCGGCGAGGCCGAGGCGCGGGTGGACTCGCGTATCCTACCCCACCAGACCCAGGCCGACATCGAAGCCGAGGTGCGGGCCATCGTGGGTGATGGGGTGGACATCGAGTTCTACGAGGGCGTGTCACGGGGCCTGGAGGCCAACTGGGACTCACCCCTGTTCCATCTCATCTCGCAGGTCGTGGCCGAGCACGAGCCGGGCGCGGTGACGGTGCCAGCCCTAATTACCGGCGGGACTGACGCTAAGAGCGTGGTGCAACTGGGGACGCAGGTGCTTGGCTTTATCCCCATGCGCTACGAAGGTCCCGCGATGTCTGGCCTGGCCCACAACCACAACGAGAGGGTCTCGGTCGCCAACTTGCTGTTTGGCACGCAGATTTACTTCGACGTGGTCAGCCGCTGGTGCCAGCGGGCGTAGAGACGCAACAAAGTGCTCCGCCTCCCCTACCGAAGGTAGGGTACTCGGGGTATGTCGCGTCTCTACCTGCGTTGACAACAATTGCATTTGAGGGTATAGTACGAGGGTCCGTCCAGGATGGCGGATAGAGTACCGGCCCCTGTGGCCTCAATGAGGAGGAGAACACAATGCCTATCTTTAAACTGGTGACGCGGCTTTTATGGGCGGTTTTGGTCCTCGGTCTGAGTGTCGGGTGTGCCGCCCAGGCCCCGACGGCCCCCACAGCGGCCCAGCCTAAGGCCGCCGCTGGGCAGCCGACCGCGGCGGCCGCGCAGCCAACGACGGCTCCAGCGGCGCAGAAGCCGGCTGAGCAGAAAGCCGCCTCGACGGAACTCAACATGCTCTGCACGCCCCAACAGGAGTGGTGCGAGGGTATGAAGGCCGAGTTCCAGAAGAAGTACCCCACGATCACGGTCAACTTTGTACGTCTGTCCAGCGGTGAGGGTCTGACTCGCCTCCGTAACGAAAAGGACAACCCCCAGTTCGACATCTGGTGGGGCGGCCCCATTGACTCGTTCGTCGCCGCCAAGCAGGAAGGCTTGCTGGCGCAGTACAAGTCGCCCAACATGGCGAACCTGATTGATCCAGCCAAGATGAAGGATGCCGACGATTACTGGGCGGGCATCTATGTCGGCTCGTTGGGTTTCGCCGTCAACAAGAACTATCTGGCCAAGAACCCCAGCCTCAAAAAGCCCGAGTCGTGGGATGACCTGATTCGCCCTGAGTGGAAGGGTCAAATCATGATTGCCCACCCGGCCACATCAGGCACGTCGTACACCGCCTTGTCCACCGTACTCCAGCTCAAGGGCGAGCAGGCCGGCTGGGACTGGATCAAGAAGTTCTCGGCGAATGTATTGCAGTATTCCAAGAGTGGCGCCACACCGGCTACCCTCGTCGGCCAGGGCGAGGCGGCCATTGGCGTGGTCTTCTCCCATGACATTGTCGCCCAGATCGAGAAGGGCTTGCCGCTGGAACTGGCCTTCCCCAAGGAGGGCACGGGCTATGAGATCGGCGGCATGGGTATCGTCAAGGGCGCCAAGCACGTGGACGCCGCGCAGAAGTGGTTCGACTGGGCGCTGACGGCTGAGGCGCAGAACCTCGGCCCCAAGTACAACGCCTTCCAGGCCCCGACCGTCAAGGGCGCCACGCCCTCGAAGCCGGAACTGCTCCAGGTCAAGTTGATTGACTACAACTTCGACCAGGCTGGCAAGAACAAGAAGGCCGTGGTGGACCGCTTCTCCAACGAGGTCGCGCCGGAGAGCGTGGCGAAATAAGAGCAATCATGGCGACAGACGCACAGCGCCCGCGCGAGACGGGTGTCCCAGACGAAGCCCTCCCTCCCCCGGTGGTCGTCCCGCCGGTCGTGGCGGCGGCGCAACGGCCTCGCCTGGCGGGACTGAGCCGCCGCGCCCAGGAGTTCCGCCGCATCGCGCAGGACCCCGTCCTGCTGGCGGGGCTGCTGGCCGTCGGCCTGTTCGCCCTGTTATTTATCGTGTGGCCGCTGGCGCGAGTCGTCTGGCAGGGGCTTTTTACCCCTGAGGGCGGCATCAATACCCAGCAGTTTGGCCGCTACTTTGACGCCCGCTACAGCCGTCTGTACCGAGGAGTGTTCTGGGATACGATCCAGATGGGTGTTTACACCGCGCTGGGCGGAACACTCCTCGGTTTTGTCTACGCCTACACGATCACGCGCTGCGGCATTCGCTTCAAGCAGTTCGTCCACATCCTCGCCCTGCTGCCCACCATCTCGCCCCCCTTCGCCATCGCCATCGCTACCATCCTGCTCTTTGGCCGCAACGGCCTGGTGACGGGCAAGCTGCTGGGCATCAACTTCCGACCCGGCATGAACGACATCTACGGGTTGGATGGCCTGGTGTTCGTCCAGATCATCACCTTTTTCTCGGTCGCCTACCTCATCCTGCGCGGCATGTTGGAACGGCTGGACCCGGCCTTTGAGGAGGCGGCGCAGAGCCTGGGCGCGTCGCGCTGGCACATCTTCCGCACGGTGACGCTGCCGCTGCTGGCCCCTGGCTTCGCCAGCGCCTTCCTGCTGCTCTTTGTCGAGGCTCTGGCCGACCTGGGCAACCCACTGCTCATCGCAGGTAATACCACGGTCTTGTCCTCCCAAATCTGGATCGCCGTCAACGGCGAGTACGACCAGATCAAGGCGGCGTCTCTCTCGATTGTCCTGCTCATCCCGACTCTCACTGTCTTCCTGCTCCAACGCTACTGGATCAGCCGCCGTTCGTACATCTCGGTGACGGGCAAGCCCACAGGCGGCATGGCGCGCGTCCAGGATCCCCGCCTGCGGTGGACATTCATCACGCTCACCATCCTGGCGAGCCTGCTCATCGTCGCGCTCTACGGCACCATCCTGGTCGGCTCGCTCACGAAGGTGTGGGGTGTGGACTACAGCCTGGACCTGCGCCACTATGCCATGGCGATTCAACGCGGCCTTAAGGCGCTGCTGGATACGTCGTTCCTATCGGCGGTGGCGACCCCCATCGCTGGCATCATCGGCATGTTAGCGGCCTGGCTTATCGTGCGGCGCTCGTTCTCCGGCCGCGAGGCACTGGACTTTACCTCGACCCTGGGCGGGGCGGTGCCGGGGACCATCCTCGGCATCGGCTACATCATCGGCTTTATCCGCCCCCCCATGCTGGTCGTCACCCTGAGCTTCGCCATCATCCTGGTAGCGCTGGTGGCGACGGTCTCCCCGCACTGGCGGGTGCGCCTTCTGCTGGCGCTGGTCGGCGGGGTGGGCGGCTTCCTGCTCACTTATATCCCCCTGTATGTAGACGAGACAACCTGGCGCACGGTCCTGGCCGTGCTGTGGGCCGCGCTGGGGTTGGCCGTCTGGGGTCTGTCAGGCCGACTACGGTCCTCCAGTCGGCCCTTCGCGTTGCTTCTGATCGGCCTCGGTGTCTACCTGTGGCTCGGCGTGGCTATTAGCTGGGTGACGACGCCGCTGGCGCTGTGGGGCCGCACACTGCCTGGCGCGAACTGGCCCAAAGTTGTGGACTCGCTGTCCTCGCAGATTGGTGTCTTTTTCCAGGTACCCATCGCGCTGGTAGGCATCATCTACGGCGGCATCGTGGTGGCAGTCGTCCAGCGGCTCCGGGGAGCGGCGCGGCTAGTAGTGGGGGCGGCAGCCCTGGCCCTGGTCTACGCCATGACCTTTGTGGGCGAGCCGCTGGCCCTCATCGGTACGCCCTACCTCATCCTGGCGGCCTATGCCGTGCGCTCGCTGCCGGCCGCGGTGCGCGCGGGCATTGCTCAGTTACAGCAGATTGACCCGGCCATCGAAGAGGCGTCCACATCTCTGGGCGCGGATGCGGGCGTGACCTTCCGCCGTGTCACGCTGCCGCTGATTCTGCCCGCCTTTACCGCCGGTCTCATCTTTGCCTTCGCCCGTCACATGACCAGCCTGTCGGCCATCATCTTCCTCTCGACGCCCAAGTGGCCCATCCTGACCGCGCTGATTCTGAGTGAGGTCGAGCAGGGTGGCATGAGCCTGGCGGCAGCCTACTCGATGATTCTGATTCTGATTGTGCTGGGCGCGATTGGCCTGCTCTATCTGTTTCTGGGGCGGGCCTTCGCGCAAGGCGAGGGCGTGGACCTGTCCATGGGCCTGGGCTAACTATGCCGGATGCATGGCCGCCGACTGAAGGCGGGGCTAGGGGGCTGCTGGCCGAGCGTCCACCTGCGTGGACGCCTACTCTACCCCCGTCCGCCTTCGCCCGCCATATCACACAGGTCTGGGGGGATGAGGGCGCGGCCTGGCTGCGGCAGTTGCCCGTCCTGATCGCGGAGGTCGCGGCGCACTGGTCGCTGACCGTTGGGTCGCCCTTTGACAACCTCAGCTACAACTACGTTGCGCCGGCCGTCCGCGCCGACGGGACGCCATGTGTTCTCAAGCTCGGCGTCCCGCGCGATGAGTTGGTGACGGAAATCGAAGCGTTGCGCCTCTTCGTCGGACGCGGCGCGGTGAAGTTGCTTGAGGCCGACGTCGAGCGCGGCGTGATGCTCCTGGAACGGTTAATGCCGGGCGTGCCGCTGTCACAGTTGGGCGACGATGAGCAGGCGACGGCCGCGGCCGCCGAGGTCATTCGCCAGGTGTGGCGGACGCCGCCGCCAGGCCACCTCTTCCCGCACGTGGCGGACTGGCTGCGGGGCTTTAGCCGCTTGCGCCGCCACTTCGACGGCGGGACAGGGCCGCTGGACACGCGCCTGGTCGAGCAGGCCGAGGCGCTGGCGGCTGGCTTGCTGGCTTCGACGGAGACCGAGGTCGTCTTGCACGGCGACCTGCACCACGACAACATTCTGAGCGCCGAGCGCCAGCCCTGGCTGGTCATTGACCCCAAGGGCATCGTTGGCGATCCAGTCTACGAGGTCGGCGCGCTGCTGCGCAACCCGCTTCCGCAGATTTACAGCTATCCCGACCCGGTGCGGCTGACCCGACGGCGGGTGGACCTGTTGGCCGACTTGCTCGGCTTCGACCGCCAGCGTATCATCGGTTGGGGGCTGGCACAGGCGGTCCTCTCGGCCTGGTGGAGCATCGAAGACGAGGGCTACGGCTGGGAAGGCGCGATACGGGTGGCGGCGTGGCTGGCAGCCCTCAAGTAATTTGAAAGACCTATCCGCCTCGACAGAAGCACGGAAAGGAGCGTCGTCCTCATGACTATCGAGCCAAGTTACGCACAGCGTAACCTTAAAGATCAGGTTGCTATCGTGACAGGTGGCGGACGAGGTCTGGGTCGTGCTTTTGCTCAGGCACTCGCTTCAGAGGGGGTCAAGGTGGCGATTACCGCCCGAACTGAGGCCGAACTGAACGAGACCGTTCGACTGATCGAGGCGACAGGCGGATCAGTCGTCGCTTTGCCTGCCGACGTGACCGATAGGGCGGCTATGCAACGTGTGCTAGCCGAGGTGGAGCAGCGCTACGGACCCGTGGATATTCTGGTGAATAACGCTGCTATCATCACACCGCTCGGCTACGATTGGGAAGTTGGCCCGGATGAATGGTGGCGGACCTTAGAGATCAACGTTCGGGGGCCATACGAGTGTACCCATATGGTCTTACCCAGGATGATAGCCCGCCGCCAAGGATGTATCGTTAACATTACCAGCGGAGCAGCGTTTTCGGTCTATCCTTTCTCCACCGCGTATTGCGTGTCTAAGGTCGCACTCAGTCAATGGACAAATCTCCTTGCGGCTGGGGTTAAGGACTATGGGATACGGGTTTTCGCTCTTGGGGTCGGTGGTCCAACAGCTATGATTGAGACCATCGTGGCGTCGCCCAAACTTCCGGAAACAGTCAGGGTACGCTTTCGTGCTGTTCTAGAGAAAGCGGCGGAGTCGACCGCTATCCAGGATAGTGCAAGAATGTTGGTGTGGTTAGTCAGTGGTGGCGCTGATTATCTCGCCGGACGCCATGTTGGCATTGGCGACTCTGTTGACGAACTGGTACAGAGGGCTGATGACATTGTACGGGATGACCTATACACGGTGCGGCGGCGCGTATGAATGCTGACTTAAGTCTAGTTTAACCCTTGCACTGTCGTCGTACACAGACATCCGTCCGGTCAAATATTGTCAATTACAGATAATTGGACTCCCTATGTATCTAACTTTGGAGCACATCACCAAGCGGTTTCCGGCGCGCGGCGGCGAAGGCGAGGTCGCGGCGGTGGATGACGTCTCGCTGGGCATCGAGCAGGGCGAGTTTGTCACGCTGCTCGGGCCGTCCGGCTGTGGCAAGACGACGACGCTGCGCCTCATCGCCGGCTTCGAGTTCCCCACCAGCGGCCGCATCGTCCTCGACGGCCGCGACCTGACCCAGGTGCCGCCCCATCAGCGCGACATGGCGATGGTCTTCCAGAGCTATGCCATTTTTCCGCACCTATCGGTGTTCGAGAATATTGCCTATGGGCTGAAGATACGCAAGTTGAGCGCAACGGACATCCGCGATCGGGTGCGGCGGGCATTGGCGATGAGTGACCTGACGGGGCTGGAGAACCGCGCCCCCAACCAACTCAGCGGCGGCCAGCAGCAGCGCGTCGCGCTCGCTCGCGCCCTGGTCATGGAGCCGAAAGTTCTGCTCTTTGACGAGCCGCTGTCTAACCTGGACGCCAAGCTGCGCGTCCAGATGCGCCACGAGATTCGGAGTCTCCAACAAGACCTGCACATCACCTCCATCTACGTGACCCACGACCAGGCCGAGGCGATGTCCATGTCGGACCGCATCGTGGTCATGAGCCGAGGGCGCGTCCAGCAGGTCGGCACGGCCCAGGACCTCTACCAGCGGCCTGCAACGCGCTTCGTCGCCGACTTTATCGGTCAGGCCAACTTTATTCCGGGCCGCGTGGTTGGTCAGGCCAATGGGCGGCTGGCGGTTGAAGCCTGGGGGCAGACACTGCACGTGCCGCGTCCGCAGCGCCCGGTGGGCGTGGGCGAAGGCGTGGTGCTGGTGGTGCGGCCCGAAGGGATGCGGCTGACGACGGAGGCGTCCGGGGCGTCGGGCGTCGTGCGCCGCGCCGCCTACCTGGGCGCGCAGGTAGACTATGAGATAGATGTGGCGGGGACGCCAGTTGCCGTGGTAGACACGGACCCACGTCGCCCCGCCGTCTATACTCGTAACGACACCGTGCGGGTCCAGATGCTACCCGAAACGGTCTATGTATTGCCGGAGCATGAAGCGTGATGGGTGAGGGTTGCCACGTTGTAGACCCAACCGTCTGAATCCTTGACAGCCCGCGGCAAAAGGGGTAAAACGTTGGTAGTTAGTTCGAAAACGATAAGGAGTCGAGTATGAAATTTCTGGGACGATTGATTCGCTTGTTGTTCGGCGCGGCGATTGGCTTTGTCGCATTTCAGGCGGTGCGCCGCCTGTTGGAGCCGACGACGACCGAAGCGCCGGGGGAGACCAATGTCGCCACGCCTGGGCCGCTGATGGGCGGCGAGGACGGTCTGACGATCAACGAGGGCGACCTGGGCGGGGAAGTCGCCGCCGACCTGCTGGAAATCCTGGTGGACCCGGCCGACAAGCAGCCGCTGGAACTGGTGGACGGCAAGTGGCTGGTCAACCGCCGCACGGGTCGGCGCTACCCCATCGTCACTGGCATCCCGATTATGCTGCCCGAAGTCGGCGACAAGTACCGCGACCCCAGCCTGATTACCATCCACAATGGCAACGGCGCGGCATAACCCCCATGACCCCTCAGGATGACACCAAAGCGCGGGTTCAGACGCAGTATGGCGCGGTGGCCGAAGCCTACGCCGTCAGCCGGGTCCACGCGCGGGGCGCCTCGCTAGGGCGGCTGGTCGAGCTGGCGGAGGTTGAG
>JAHCIP010000200.1 GCA_026129165.1 Anaerolineae bacterium | reverse complement strand
CGGTCATAGGAGGCGCCACAACAGGAGTTGCCACCGCCGCCTTCGGTCCTCCGTCCTCCGTCCTTCGTCCTCCGTCCTTCGTCGGCTTCAACTCCGGTCGCATCTGGTAGACGAAGCCAATCACGCTGGCGAGGGTCGGGTAGTCGCGCAGCTTGAGGTCATCGCGGCGTGGGATGTCGAAGGCGGTGCGGATGGCCGCGAAGGTCTCAGCTTGCTTGACGGTGTCAATGCCCAGGTCCGCTTCGAGGTCCAGGTCCGGGTCGAGCATCTCCTGCGGGTAGCCTGTCTTCTCCGCCACTACCTCCAGCACTTTCGCCGTCACCGCGTCCTGTCCAGGCGTAGCGGTGGGGGCGGGCGCGGCAGTCGGGGCTGGCGTTGTGGTCGCCTCCGTCTTCCGTCCTTCGTCCTTCGTCGGCTTTAGGTCCGGTCGGCTGTTGTAGACGAAGCCGATGACGCTGGCGAGCGTTGGGTAGTCACGCAACTTGAGGTCATCGCGGCGCGGGATGTCGAAGGCGGCACGGATAGCGGCGAAGGTCTCGGCCTGCTTGACGGTGTCAATGCCCAGGTCCGCTTCCAGGTCCGAGTCGAGGTCGAGCATCTCGGTGGGGTAGCCCGTCTTCTCGGCCACCACTTCCAGCACCTTGCTCTCCACCACACCGAGACTCGGCGCGGCCAAGACGGCTGACGGCGGACGGCTGACCGCCGCCGCTGGTGCGACCGACGTCGGCTGGCTCACCGCCACCGGCGCAGGCGGAGCTTCCGTCATCCGTCGTCCGCCATCCGTCGTCGGCCTCAGGTCCGGTCGGCTGTCGTAGACAAAGCCGATGACGCTGGCGAGGGTCGGGTAGTCGCGCAGCTTCAGGTCGTCGCGGCGCGGGATGTCGAAGGCGGCGCGGATGGCGGCGAAGGTCTCGGCCTGCTTGACCGTGTCGATACCGAGGTCGGCTTCGAGGTCCAGGTCCAGGTCGAGCATCTCCTGCGGATAACCTGTCTTCTCCGCTACCACTTCCAGCACCTTCGCCGACACCTCATCCTGTCCGGGCGCGGCCGTGACCGTCGCCGCTGGCGCGAGCGCGGACGGCGGACTGCTGACCGCCGCCACTCCCCCCCTCTCCTCCTGGGAGAGGGTTGGGGTGAGGGTCTGAGGCGCGGCCTCCGTCGGCCGTCCTCCGTCCTTCGTCGGCTTCAAGTCGGGCCGCGTCTGGTAGACGAAGCCGATGACACTGGCGAGCGTGGGGTAGTCGCGCAGCTTGAGGTCGTCGCGACGCGGGATGTCGAAGGCGGCACGGATAGCGGCAAAGGTCTCGGCCTGCTTAACGGTGTCAATCCCCAGGTCGGCTTCGAGGTCTAGGTCCAGGTCCAGCATCTCGCTAGGATAGCCCGTCTTGTCCGCCACCACTTCCAGGACCTTACTCGCCACCGGGTCCACCGTCGGCGCGGCTGGAGCGGCGGGGGCCGGCGCGACCGGCGCTGGGGCAGCAACAGTCGCGGGCTGGCTGACCATTCCTTGGTCCTTGGTCGTTGGTCGTTGGTCCGCCGTCGGCTTCAACTCCGGCCGATAGCTATAGACGAAGCCGATGACACTGCTGATGGTCGGGAAGTCGCGCAGCTTCAAGTTCTCGACGCGGGGGATGTCAAACGCCGTCCGTATGGCCGCGAAGGTTTCGGCCTGCTTGACGGTGTCGATGCCCAGGTCCGCTTCGAGGTCCAGGTCGAGGTCGAGCATCTCGCTAGGATAGCCTGTCTTCTCGGCCACCACCTCTAGTACCTTGCTCGCCACCGGGTCTACCGCTAGCGCCGCCGCGACCGCCGACGGCTGACCGCTGATCGCCGCTACTTCTGGGGCTTTCTCGGTGGTCTTCCGTCCACCGTCTTCCGTCGGCTTGAGATCGGGCCGATAGGTGTAGACAAAACCGATGACACTGCTGATGGTCGGGAAATCCCTCAACTTGAGGTTGTCTACGCGCGGGATGTCGAAGGCGGTGCGGATGGCCGCGAAGGTCTCGGCCTGTTTGACGGTGTCGATACCCAGGTCGGCTTCCAGGTCCAGGTCCAGGTCGAGCATGTCGCTGGGATAGCCTGTCTTCTCGGCCACGACTTTAAGCACTTGCGCCGTGACCGGATCGGCCGTCGGATCGGCGGCCGGAGCCGGGACTGGAGCAGAGGCTGGCGCAGCCACAGGCGTGGGGACCTGGACCCTCATCGGGGTGGCGACGGGTTCGGGCGGCGGCGCGGGCGCATAGGTTACTGGTTGTGGCGCGGCGGGCGCGGGGGCCGAGGCCGCCGCGGCGGGAGCCGCCATCGTCGCAGTCTGGGTCTTTGGTCTCTCGGCTTCCGTCTTCCGTCCTCCGTCGTCCACCCGTTCCACCGGGCGCGTTGGCGCTTGAGCGGGCGGGGGAGCAGTGGGCGGGGCGGCGGGAACGGGCGCGACCATGGGCAGCGGATGATAGGCTGTTGAAGCGCCGTTGCCCAGGCTGATGGCGCGCACCGCCGGGCCGGTGCCGTACTGCCACGGGCTGGCGACGGGGATGCGGGTGGGCGCGCCTTCCGCCTTGATGCGGAGTGTGCGCTTGACCAGTTCCGTCTCCGGTCGGTCGTAGCCGCTGATGTCGGCCAGCCAGCGCTGGTAGACGGGCTGGTTCACTCGTTCCGCGCCGCCGGGGATGCGCCGCGTCAGGGTCATGGCGATCTGCGAGCCAAAGCCTGCGGCCAGGTGCAGCGCGAACTGGACGGGATAGCGGCCCCCCCGACTCAGGGTGAGCAGGCCCAGGTCCGGGTCCACTTCCTTGAAGTTGGGCACGGGCGGGACGATGCCGTATTCGAGGATCTTGACGGCGATGACGTCCTCGACCCCGACACCCATGGGGTGGCCGGTGAAGCCCTTGGTGTTCGCCATGACGATCTGGCTGGTCGCCTCGCCGAAGGTCTTGCGCAGGGCAATGACCTCAGCCGACGCGCTGCCGCCTCGGGCCGGCGTGAACGTCTCGTGGGACATGAACGCCATCTGCGGGGCCATCACCCGACGGTCCACACCGAAGCGGCGTTCGGCCGATGACACGAGGCGCTCCATGGTGGCGCTGATGTGGTCCACGTCCAGGCGCGTGCCGTGGTAAGCGCTGTTTTCGGTCACGCTGCTGAGCAGTTCCACAATGCCACGCATACCGCGCTCGCGTACTGCGTCCTCGCTCTCGACAACCAGGGCACAGGCGCCCATGCCAAGCAGCGTGCCGTGGCGGCGGCGGTCGAAGGGCAGGGCCGCCTCTTCAACGCGGTCATCGGTCGCGGCCGCGCCGGTCGCCAGGAAGCCCGCGCCGACCCACTCCATCAGGTGCTCGCCGGTCACATTGTCCGCGCCCAGGACGAGGACGCGGCGGCAGCGGCCGCTGCGGATCCAGTCCTCGGCCAGGGCGATGCCCTGGGCCGTGCTGGCGCAGGCGGCGTTGACATGCGTGTTCGGGCCGCGCGCGCCGATGTACTCGGCAAACTGGCTGTGGCCCATGGAGAGGATGCGGAACAGGAAGCGGCGGTCGAACTCGTAAGGCTCGCGCTCCAGTTGATCGCGCAGGTCGCCAATGCGGCGGCTGATTTCGCCCAGCGTGGCCGCGTCGGTGGTATAGTTGCGCAGGTCTTCGAGCGTCGCCAACTGGTCGCGGCGGTTCTGCCAGGTGTAGTAGCGGGTCAGTTCGTCGGCGAAACGGTCGCCGCCGGGGAAGGCGCTGGCGAAGATGACGCCGGTTTCGTCGCGCAGGGCCTCAGGCAGCATCCAGCGTTCGGGCAGGTAAGTACCCTTGCTCGTCTGGCGGTAGGTCTGCACCAGCGGGATGCCCGCCTCGCGCAGCGCGTCCAGGCCGGCCGCCATCGCCAGCTGCGTCGTCGTGTCCAGCGCCTCGACGAGCTTGGCCGGGACACCGTATTCCTCGGTCAGGTCGAAGGGACCAGGCCGGCCGGCCAGCTTGATGACCTCGTCGGCGTCGGTGATGGTCTCGAAGCGGCCGCTGCCGTCTTCGCCCTTGACGAGGCGGGTGACGCGCTTGTTGAGCATCAGCTTGCGGAAGCGCTCCGGGATGAGGTCCACGAACTGCTCGCCGCGTAGAATGCGTAGAGCGTTGTCGGGGTCCATGACGGGCTTGTTCGCGCCGGGCAGGCCCAGGCCCGTGCCGCTGATGACCACCGAGCCAAGCGGCGGCGCGTTGAGATCGTAGGCTTGACCGCTGACTGCCGACTGCTGACCACCGATGGCTTGGAGCGCGGTTGCCAGGAGTTGCGTCAGGGCTTCAATGGGCTGGCCGTTGGTAGCGACGGGCGCAACGGGGGCTGTTGAGGCTGGAGGCGTCGGGAGGGGGGCGCTCACGCTGGCCGCAGGGCGCGCGGGCGCGGCCGCCACGACTGGGGCTGCCGGCTGCTGACTGGCGGCTGACGACTGACTATCGACTACCCATGACTGACTACTGGCTACTGATGACTGACTACTGACCATGGCATACCCCGCTGCATACAGGCCGCACAGGGCGTGGTTGAAGGTTTGAAGCTCGCCCGTCTTGGGGTGATTGGTGAACAGCGAGACCACATCGGGTTTGTCGCCCACCACGTCGTCCACCAGACCCTTGAGCGCCTTCTTGGGGCCGACCTCGACAAAGGTGCGGACCCCTTCGCGGTACAGCGTTTCCAGACCCTTCACCCACTGCACAGGCGACGCGATTTGGAGTTCCAGACTATCCTTGATGGCCTCGACGGTCGTGGGGTAGAGTTCGCCCGTCACGTTGGCGACCAGCGGGAGCTTCGGCTCGGTGATGTGGAGGCGGTCCAGTACCTGGCGCAGCGGCTTGCTGGCGGGCGCGACGATGCGGGTATGGAAGGCATGGCTGACGGGCAGCCGCACCGCCTGGAACCCCTTCTGCGTGAAGACCTCAATGGCCTTCTCCACCGCCTTGCTCTCACCGCCGATGACACATTGCTTAGTGCTGTTGATGTTGGCCGCGACCACGTAGCCGTCTAGCTCTTTGAGCGTTTGCTCGATGACGGGGTAGGGGGCCATGACGGCGGCCATCCAGCCGTTGTCGGCCATGCTGACCTTGGTCATCTCCGACCCGCGGGCTGCCGAGGCTTCGAGCGAGTCAGCAAAGGGCATGATGCCGGCGGCGGTCAGCGCGGCGTACTCACCGAGTGAGTGGCCCATGACCATGTCGGGCTGGAAGCCATACTCAGCCAGCAGCCGCCGCATGGCTTCGTCGGTGGCAAGCATGGCCGGCTGGGTGATGGCCGTCTGCATCAGGTCCATCTCCGCCTGCATCATCGCGCCCTTGTCTTTCGAGTCGACAAAGATGTAGCTTGTCAGCGGCCGGCCCAGGATGGGCGTCATGACCTTGTCGGCCTCGGCGAATGTCTCGGCCACGACTTTCTCGCGAGCGGCGAGTTCGCGGCCCATGTTCACGTACTGGCTGCCCTGACCCGGGAAGAGGAAGGCCAGCTTGCCGGGCTTGGGGCCGCTGCCCCGGAAGATGCCCTGGGTCTGGAGGGCCTTCCAGGCCGCCGGGTTGTCGAACCCCGCCGCCTTGCGCGCCTTCTGAACCCGGTCCAGGAGTTCCTCGTGGTCGCCAAAGTCAATCACCAGCCGCTCTGGCGCGCTGACAACGTCCGGGTCCGGCGCGGCGATGGCGGGCGTCCAGCCGCCTTCGACCTGGCGGAAGATGTCGTCCAGCTTGTCTTTCATCTCCACCGGCGTGCGCGCCCCAATGGCGAGGATGCCACGTAGCGGCGTCTTGCCCGAACCCGACGCGGGCCGCTGGCCGGATGGTTGCGGTTGCCCGCCGCCATTGCTTGAAGTCACACTGCCTCCGTCCTGGCTGCCTTCCGTCTTAGCGGCGGCGGCCTCAGACCTGGCGTGGCTAGTGGCCGCGCTGGCGAAGACGCCCGCGTCACGAGTGAGGGCGCCGGGGATATGTTCCTCCACCACAATGTGGAAATTGGTGCCGCCGAAGCCATACGCGCTGACGCCCGCCCGGCGTGGGAAGCCCTGGGGTTGGGGCCACTCGCGCAGATCGTGGTTCAGGTAGAACGGGGTAGCGGCGAAGTTGATGTTGGGATTGGGGCGCTCGGCGTTGAGCGTCGGCGGCAGCAGCTTGTCGTGGACGGCCATGACGGTCTTGAGTAGACCCGCCGCGCCCGCGCCGGCCTTCAGGTGGCCGATATTGCTCTTGGCCGAGCCGAGAGCGATGGCATTGCGTGGCGCCTGGTTGAAGATCGTGTTGAGGCTTTCCACCTCGACCACGTCGCCGACCTTGGTGCTCGTGCCGTGGGCTTCCACCAGCGTCGCCGTGGCCGGGTCAATGCCCGCCGTTTCCCAGGCGCGGCGCGTGGCGAGTTGCTGGCCGATGGGGTTGGGGGCCGTGATGCCCTTGCCCTTGCCGTCGCTCGACCCACCGACGCCGCGAATCACGGCGTAGACCTTGTCGCCATCGCGTTCGGCGTCGGCCAGCCGCTTGAGCAGGAAGACGGCGGAGCCTTCGCCCATGACGAAGCCGTCCGCGCCTTCCCCGAAGGGCCGTGTGCCGGTGGCGCTCAACGCCCCGATCTTGCAGAACTTGACGAAGGTGGCGACGCCCATGTTGCGGTCCACGCCGCCGCTGACGACGATGTCACACTGGTGCTCGGCCAGCAAGCCTACCGCCGCTTCTACCGCCGCTAGCGTACTGGCGCAGGCCGCATCGGTAATGAAGCTGGGACCACGGAAGTTGAAGATATTGGCGACGCGGCCCGCCAGGATGTTGGGCAACTCGCCCGGCATGGTGTCTTCGGTAATGGGCGGCAGGCGCCGGCCTATCTCGGAGTGCCAATTCTCGACAATCGCCTGTTGCAGATCATGGGGCAGGCGGGTGAATTCGCCGACGGTCTCCAGGGCGCGAGCATATTCCGGGAAGTTGATACGCATGGAGGTGACGTAGTGCAGTTCACCGCCCATCGCTGTCCCCAGGACGACGCCGGTGCGCTCGGTGTTTAGCGGCCGCTGGGGGTAGCCGTAGTCGGCGAGCGCCTCGGCTACAATCGTCACCGCCCACTGCTGGCTTGGGTCCATCGCCGCCGCGACGCGCGGTGGGATGCGGAAGCGCTGCCAGTCGAATTGGAAGTCGCGCACCCAGCCGCCGATCTTGCTGTAGGTCTTGTCGGGCGCCGTGGGGTCAGGGTCGTAGTAGTCGGCGATGCTCCAGCGCTCTGGTGGCACCTCAGTGATGCTGTAGCGTTTGGAACGGATATTGTGCCAGAAGGCGGGCGCGTTGGGGGCATCGGGCAAAAGCGCGCCGACCCCCACGACGGCAATTGCACGGTCTAAACTTGAGACCATTTAGCACTCCTTTTACGCCGCTGGGAACGCCTGGTTGAGCTTCTCGGCGACGAAATTCATATCCTCGATCAGGCCCGCCTGGGCCTGGTAGATGCCTGGCAGGTTGAGCGAGCCGGCCAGGTTCGGGTCACTCTGGCCCGAGCCGACGGCCCAGCGCAGTCCCTCGGTCGCCACGCGGAGCGCGGCGTCGCGGGCATGAATACGGGCCATGGCTTGCAGCGTCGGCGGGTCGAGGTTGATGGCCTCGGTCGCCTTCTGGCAGACGCGCTCGGAGAAGATGGCCGCCGTCTCGGCGTAGGCAATCAGCTCCCCCAAGCGGAAGAGAACGTGCTGGTTGCGGGTGAGACGGTCCAGGCGGGCGCGCTCCATGATCGTCGCCAGGCCGCGCAGCGCCATAGCGGCGATACCCGCGCCGTTGTTCGGCTCGCTCTGCTGCACCTGGTCCAGCTTCTTGGCCCAGTCCAGGTAGTACGCGCCCCGGCTCTTGAGGTGAAGCTGCCAGCGGTCGCGGGCCATCGTCCACTCCATGATTTCCGATGTGCCCTCGTAGATGGTCGTGATGCGCACGTCGCGCTTCACCTTCTCGACCATGTACTCCTTGGTGTAGCCGTAGCCGCCGTGCGCCTGGATGGCGTCTTCCGCCGCCTTATTGCCGGCCTCGGTCGCCAGGTACTTCGCCACCGCGCCTTCGGTCGCCAGGTCCGGCTCGCCGCTGTCAATGCGTTCCGCCACCCATTCGATGTAGGCGCGGGCCGCTTCGAGGCGCGTCGCGTTAGGGACGATGAGCTTGTGGGTGTAGCCCTGCTTCTGGCTCAGTGGCGCGCCGGCCTGAATGCGCTCCTGCGAGTAGCGGATGGCGCGCTCCAGCGCCGCCCAGCCGCCGCCCAGACCAAACGCCGCCACCATCAAGCGCGTGTAGCCAAACACAGCCTGCGCCTGGGCCAGACCCTGGCCTTCGACGCCGCCCACCAGCCGGTCGGCGGGGACGAAGACATCGTCCAGGAACAGCGCGGCGGTATTGCTGGCGCGGATGCCATGCTTGTCTTCGGGCTTGCCGTAGGTGAAGCCCGGCGTGTCGCGCTCGACGACGAACCACGACGGACCGCCCGGCGCGTTCGCCAGGACCGTATACAGCGCGGCCACGCCGCCATTGCTAATCCACTGCTTGCGGCCGGTGATCTTGTAACCGGCTGGCGTCCCGTTCTCGCTCACCGGCTCGGCCTTGGTCGTCAGCGACCCCAGGTCGCTGCCGGCGGCTGGCTCGGTCGCGCCGTAGGCGACCAACAAACCCTCATCGGCGATGCGGCCCATCCAGAGCTGCTTCTGCTCCGGCGTCCCGCCCACCGTAATCGGGTCGGTGCCCAGGAATGTCGCCAGGACACCCGTGGCGATGCCGAGATCAATCCGCGCCATCGTCTCTGAGACGCGGTAGATGTCGTAGGCGCCGCCGCCCAGCCCACCAAACTCTTCGGGGATGAACAGCAGGTGCAGCCCTAATTGTTCAGGATTGTAGAGGTCCTTCAAGACCTGCATGGGGAATTCGTCTTTGTGGTCCAGTTCCAGTAGATATTCGGGGGTGAGCTTGCGCTCGGCGTACTCGCGCAGTGTGGATAAAACCATCTCCAGCATGTCGCGGTCCAAACCCGCCATTGTGCCCTCCTTCAACAGGCGCTGTTGTACAGCCAGAATCGTCTAGGCTTCATCTAAGCCATCATAACTCAAGAATGACCTCATGCACGATAACGTCCCTCCGTCTCAGATAGAGATATTTTCACAATTGGCGGCCTGACCAGTGTAGTCAACTCTCACAGGCGCGTGGTGAAGCCTTCACCTACCTGCGCGAAATGACTGGTATAGTAGGGAATAGTTTGAGCTTCGCGCGCAGGAGAGGGAATACCATTATGCACCAGCCAACCACGCACTATGAGGAAGTCGAATCGGTCGTGATTCGCTTCGCCGGTGATTCGGGCGACGGCATGCAGGTGACCGGCTCGCAATTCACCAACACAGCGGCGATTATCGGCAACGACATCAGCACCGTACCCGATTATCCCGCCGAGATTCGCGCCCCGCAGGGCACATTAGCCGGCGTTAGCGGTTACCAGGTTCACCTGGCGAGCCGCAACATCTTTACGCCAGGCGATGAACCCGATGTGCTGATCGCCATGAACCCGGCGGCCCTGAAGGTCAGTCTCCGCGACCTGGCCCCCGGCGGCCAGATCATCGTGGATACCGACGAGTTCACCCCAGCCAACCTGAACAAGGCCGGTTACACCCGGTCGCCGCTAGACGATAGCTCGCTCCAGGCGTACACGGTGTACCCGGTGCCCATCACCACGCTCAATCGCAACGCCCTGGCCGCTATCGAGGGGCTGACGCAGAAAGAGGTAGACCGTTCGCGCAACTTCTTTGCCCTCGGTCTCACCTTCTGGATTTATGACCGTCCCCTGGATACGACGCTAGAGTGGATTGTGGAGAAGTTTAAGAACCCCAAGGTGGCGGCGGCCAACGCCCGCTCGCTCCGCGCGGGCTATGACTACGGCGACACCACCGAGGCGTTTAGCACCCGCTACCGCATCAAGCCCGCGCCCCTGCCGGCGGGCAAGTACCGCCAGGTGACAGGCAACGAGGCGGCGGCGCTGGGCCTGGTGACGGCGGCGCAACTGGCGGGCAAGCCGCTGGTCTATTGCAGCTACCCCATCACCCCGGCCAGCGATATTCTGCACAATCTGGCGCCCCTCAAGCACTTCGATGTGCGCACCTTCCAGGCCGAGGACGAAATCGCGGCCATGGGCGCGACCATCGGCGCGGCGTTTGGCGGCGCGTTGGCCGCGACCGGCACCAGTGGCCCCGGCGTCGCGCTCAAGAGCGAAGCCATCAATCTGGCCGTCGTCCTCGAACTGCCGATGGTGATTGTGGATGTGCAGCGCGCCGGGCCGAGCACCGGCATGCCCACCAAGCCGGAGCAGACGGACCTGTTCCAGGCGCTGTTTGGCCGCAACGGCGAAAGCCCGCTGCCTGTTGTCGCCCCCGCCACGCCCGCTGATTGCTTCGACACCGCGATTGAGGCGGCCCGGCTGGCGATCCGCGCCATGACACCCGTGTTTGTCCTCTCGGACGGCTACCTGGCGAACAGCGCCGAGCCGTGGGCCATCCCCGACCCGACCACTCTGGCCTCCATCCCCGTCGCTCATCCGAGCGAACGTCAGGGCCAGCACTATCTCCCCTATGCCCGTGATCTCGCCACCCTTTCCCGCCCGTGGGCCATTCCCGGCACGCCGGGCCTGGAACACCGCATCGGTGGCCTGACCAAGCAGCCGGCCACCGGCAACGTCTCGACCCAGCCCCTCGACCACGAGCAGATGATTCGGGAACGCGGCGAGAAAATCGAACGGCTGGTGGATGTCATCCCTGAGGTGGAAGTCTTCGGCTCGCCCCAGGGCAAGCTGCTGGTCGTGGGCTGGGGCAGCACGTATGGCGCGATCCGCCAGGCGGTGAGCCAGGCCCAACAGGCTGGCCTGCCCGTGTCCAGTATCCACCTGCGCCACCTGAACCCGTTCCCGCGCAATCTTGGCGCGATCCTGGACAACTTCGAGCAGATCCTGGTGCCGGAGTTGAACCTGGGCCAGTTGGCGTTCCTGCTGCGGGCGCGCTATCTGCGCGACGTGGTGTCGCTGCCCAAGGTGCAAGGCCGACCGTTCAAGATTAGTGAGATTCGCGCCAAGATTGATGAGTTGGTGTAGGAGGAGAGCCATGTTAGACGTTGCCCTGCAAGTTGCCCCGCGCCTGACGCGCAAGGATTTCGTCTCCGACCAGATGGTCCGCTGGTGCCCCGGCTGCGGCGACTACGCCATCCTGGCCCAGATGCAGCGCGTCCTGCCAGAGATTGGCGTCGCCAAAGAGAACATTGTCTTTGTCTCGGGCATCGGCTGCTCCAGCCGCTTCCCGTACTACATGAATACCTATGGCATGCACAGCATTCACGGCCGCGCTCCGACCCTGGCGACCGGCTTGAAGCTGGCGAACCCGGACCTAACCGTCTTCGTCATCACGGGCGACGGCGATGGCCTGTCCATTGGCGGCAACCACCTGCTCCATGCCTG
>JAHCIP010000020.1 GCA_026129165.1 Anaerolineae bacterium | reverse complement strand
AGAGGCTTGGCTCAAGTTCTCAAAGGCGTATTCATCAATAGCGGACCATTTGGCTCCGTTCCAGGAGCCTGCTCGAAGACGGTCGGATAAGGGTGAGTACTGGTGGGAGCTTCGCGCATGTAATTACTATGAAGCCTTCGATCAGTCCAAAATATTCTGGCCGGAAATTGCCAAGCTCCCGCGTTTCTCTTGGGACAGCGAAGGAAAGTACATCAACAATAAAGGCTTCTTCATCTCGACTACAGACACCACTCTGCTAGGTATACTACAATCACGTTGTCTGTGGTTTGCAGTTTCCCAGATTTGTCTGCCGTTACGTCTGCGGGCTGGATTGTGGCAGTATCAGATGTGGGTCCAGTTTGTTTCGCGTCTCCCCATTCCCGACGGGCTGACGGCCGACCGGGAAGCCATCGGCAACCTGGCGATGAGCATCACGGAGGCGGCGAAGGTGCGCTATAGCCTGCACCGCCGGGCGCGGCGGCGCATTCAGAGCGACCTGGGGACGCCGGACAAAACCCTCAACCAGAAGCTCACCGCATGGTGGGACCTGGACTTCCCCGCCTTCCGCGCCGAACTCCAGAAGGTCTTCAAGCGCGATATCCCCCTCAAGCAGCGCGACGAGTGGGAGGAGTGGCTGGCCGAGCAGCGGGCCCAGCACGCCCGCCTCACCGCCGACATCGTGCGCCTCGAAACCGCCCTCAACGCCCGCGTCTACACCCTGTTCGACCTGACCCCGGCTGAGATTCAGGTCATCGAAGACAGCACCAAGTACAAATACGGCGAGGTGTGAGGGAGCCGCGTCCGGCGTAGGGGCAGGCCCCCGTGCCTGCCTCGGCCCCCATGCCTGCCTCGGCCCCCGTGCCGCCCCCAGCCCCCATGCCTCCCCCGACCCCTGTCCGTCGCAGGCAGGGCAACCACGGGGGGTTGCCCCTACCATCGGCAACTGACCATCACCAGTGAGGTCCGGAGCGACCTCCGTCATGCCTTGCGCGGCTTGTCGTCGTGGGCGCCGGCCTCATAGGTGATGATGAGCGCCTGGGCGATGTCCTTCATGGGCCGGCGCGTATCCATACTCATCTTCTGAATCTTGCGGAAGGCGTCGCTCTCGCTGAGGCCCTGCGTCGTCATCAGGATGCCCTTGGCGCGGTCCACCAGCTTGCGCGTCTCCAGCGAATCCTTGATGGTCTCGTTCTCCTTGCGGAGCGCCTCGAACTCGCGGAACCGGGCGATGCCCACCTCGATGGCTGGCGATAGGTCCGACGGGCGGAACGGCTTGGTGATATAGGCGATGACGCCCGCCTCCTGCGCCCGCTGTATCAGCCCCTTCTCAGCGTAGCCCGTCACCAGCACCACCGGCGCCACACGCTCCTCCGTCAACACCCGCGCCGCCTCGATCCCGTCCAGGTCTGGCATCTTGATATCCATCAAGATCGCGTCCGGTTTCAGTTGCCGCGCCAGGTTGACCCCACTGCGGCCGTCGCCCGCCGTACCGATGACAAGATAGCCCAGCCCTTCAAGCGTTTCCTTCAAATCCTGGACAGTGATTGGCTCGTCGTCCACGACGATCACTCGTGTCCTTTCCATACGCTCCCTCCTCCCGCTAAACAGCGAATGCTAGTTCACGCCATTCCGGCGCGACGGCTGCGCCGCGAACGTCACCCGCGCCACAGCGCCGCCCGCCTCATCGTTGGTAATACTGAACTGGCCCTGCAGGCCCCCCGTGGTCAGGTTGCGGACGAGTTGCAGCCCGGTGTCGGGCGCGAAGCCCTGCGGCGCGCCCTGCCCGTCGTCACGCACTTCGACCTCGACCTGGTCGCCGCGCTGCGCGAGCCGAATCCAGACAGTACCGTGGCTCTGCTGCTCGAAGGCATGTTCAACCGAGTTCAGAATCAACTCCGAAATGACCAGCGCCGCATGGGTCGCCCGGCTGCCCGCGATAAAAATATCGCCGCCGTCCACATGGAACTGGACCACCAGCGGCGGCGGAACCAACGGGCGCGACAGCTCCACCAGCCGTTCCGTCAGCGCCCGCAGGTTGACCCGGCGTTCGTTGGGGTCGAACAGAAATTCGTGGACGGCCGCCACATGGAGGATGCGGTTGATGGCTTCCTGGAGCGCCGCCTGTGTCTCGGCGCTTTCCGCCCGCCGCGCCTGGATTCTAATCAGCGACGTGAGCGTTTGCAGGCTATTACTGACACGATGCTGGAGTTCCAGCAGCATGTCCGATCTGAGCTTCAGTTCCCGCGCCTGGCGGCGGCTCTCCGTTTCGTCATGGACGGTGAGAATGGCGCCCACCACATGCGGCTCGGTCGCTTCCAGGCTGATCAGCCGCCGCCAGGTGCGTAGCGGGGGCCGCGTGCCAATGAGGGGGATGGCCTTCTTGACCCAGTAGATGCCTTCCGGTCGTTCCTCGACTTCTTCCAGGCAGCGGCTCTCGGTCATCGCCCGGCCGGCCAGGGCCGCGTCTTTCGTCGGCAGTTGCCCCAGTTCCAGCCCTTCCAGGGTGACACGGAAGCCAGTGCGGTTGAGGATACTCGTCGCCACCCCGCTGGCGTACTGGATCTCCTGCGCCCGGTTGACCACCAGGATGCCATCGTACTCGCTAAACGGGCTGAGCGTTTCCGCGCCTCGGAGATGGCCCTGCGCGGCCATTTGTTGCAGCGTGGTGATGGCATGCCGGAAGGCGGGCTTGCGGTGGCGCTGGCGTTCCTCCTGGATTAGAGGGCGGTCGAAGGCAAGCAGGCCAATCGGCGCGCCGCCCGGATTAAACACCGGATAGATGACTCGCACCAGGTTGCCCTGCGCCAGCTTCTGCATCGTCCGCGCCGGCCGCTGCCCCTGGAGCGCGCGCGTGCCAGGGCCGCCAGCTTCCAGCGGCCAGATGCTATCCAGGATAGCCTCGCGCCAGTAGGCCGGCACGGAATGGGGCGGCGCGTGAGCGATGATGCGCCCCCGGTTGCCTTCCAATTTATAGAGCACGGCGTCGGCGCGGCTCAGGTCGGCCACAATCCCCAGCGATTGGGCGACACGCTGGAGCGTTTCTTCACTGGTATCGAGCAACGCTGTCTCGGTCATCATAGGCTACTTTACCTCTGATGACCTCAATTATACACCGCCCAAACGCGATTGAGGAATAATGCGTGAGGCCAGCCGCCATCTGACATCATCGCGCTTCCCCTGTGTCCTCCCTCTTGTGGTATAATCAACGCTATCCACGAGGAGGACCGCATGACCCGAGATGAAGTCGTCCAGAAAGCGCGGGAGAATAGCGCCCGCTTTATTCGGTTCCTGTATTGCGACAACGCCGGCATCATTCGCGGCAAGGCCGTCCACATAGACGTGTTGCCCGACCGTCTCCGCAACGGCGTCGGCCTGCCCATCGCCATCCAGGCCCTCAACATGTTGGACCAGTTGCAGCCCATCGAGAACCTGGGGCCGGTGGGCGAGATTCGGCTGATGCCCGACACGTCCACCTTCCACCTGCTGCCCTATGTCCCCCACCAGGCCGCCCTGACCTGTAACCTGGTGGACGCCGAGGGCGGGCCGTGGCCCCTGGACCCGCGCTCGCTCCTGGACTACCACATCCAACGCGCCGCCGCGCGCGGCATTGGGGTTCAGGCCGCCTTCGAAAACGAGTTTACTCTGGTCACCCGCACGCCCGAAGGCCAGTTCCTGCCGTTTGACCAGTCCCTAGCCTATAGCAGCCACGGCATGACCACGGCGGCCGGCTTTGTGGACGACCTGGCCTCGACCCTGGAGGTACAGGGGCTGGCCGTCGAGCACTACCATCCAGAGGCGGGCCACGGCCAGCAAGAGCTGACCATCCACCACGCCGACGCCATGCGGGCCGCCGACAACCAGGTGGTCTTCCGCGAGACGGTGCGCGGCACCGCCGCCAAGCACGGCCTGCTGGCGTCCTTCGCCCCCAAGCCTTTCCCCGACCAGCCCAGCAACGGCGCCCACATCCATTTCAGCCTGTGGGACGCCCGCTTCATCACCAACCGCCTCTACGACCCCGAGGCGCTGTACGGCCTGACGCCCCTGGCGCGCTGCTTCATCGGCGGCGTCCTGGCCCACCTGCCCGCTCTGCTGGCCCTGACCTGCCCCAGCTACAACTCGTACCGCCGCCTGCACCAGCCGCGCAGTTGGACCTCGGCCTTCACGGCCTGGGGGCCAGACAACCGCGAGGCCGCCTTGCGCGTCGCGTCCGGCCTATGGGGCGCGGACGCGCGGTCGGTCAACCTGGAACTCAAGCCCGTGGACCCCAGTTGCAACCCCTACCTGGCCCTGGCTGGCCTCATCGCCGCCGGTATTGATGGGGTCGAGCGTGAAATTGACCCCGGCGAGCCGGTCCAGACCGACCCCGCGCTCTTCTCCAACGAGGAGTTGGCGGCGCGGGGCATCAAGCGCCTGCCGACCAACCAGATGGAGGCCATTCTGGCCCTGCGCACCGACCCGGTCATGATGACCGCCCTCGGCGCGGAGTTGGCGAACGCCTACCTGGCCGTCCGCACCTCCGAGTACGCCGCCTTCCGCCGCGAGACGACCGGCTTCGAAATTCAGCACCACTTGCTGAAGTTTTAGACGACGAAGGACCAGGGACCAAAGGCCAAGCTGTAACTTTGTGTTGGTCTTTCGTCTTTGGTCCTTGGTCCTCCAAGAGAGAGCCATGTCTGCCGCCCTCGCAGCCTCAGACCGCGCGGCGCTTCGCCAGTTTATGGCGGACCGCTTCAACATGGCCGACCTGACCGAAATCTGCTTCGACCTCAGCCTGGATGTCGAGGAGTTTCCGCGCGCCACCAAGAGCCAGTTCTGCCAGGAACTCATCGGCTACTTCGAGCGCAAGGGCAACCTGGCCTGCCTGCTGGTCGAAATCCTCAAGCGCCGCGCCGACGACGCGATGGGTCGCCTGCTGGGTCGGATCGGCGGCTGCGAGGCGCGCAAAAAAGTCCAGCTCATCCTGTCCAACGATGTCGTGGTCAAGCCGGAGATCAAGGCCGCGCTAGCCCAGTTGCTCGGCGTCAGCCTGGATGAAGTTGCGATTATGGGGAAGGTGACCGGCTCGACGCGCCTGCTGGTCGGCCTGCCCGGCCCCGCCGCCGACCGCCTGCTGGCGCTAGAAGTGAGTCTCCTGGCCGGTAAGTACAGGGTTATCTCCGTTCAGTCCTATGCGACCCTGTCCCCGCTACAGCAGATTGAATGGCGGCGGGTGGTGGGTCGAGCTTCGAGTGGGGGCATCGGGCGGGGCGGGGCGGGCAGCGCTCCACCTCCCTCTCGGCCTCCCTATACCGGGGGACCAGGGGGAGACGACTCAGCGGGCGATGGTCACGGTGGGCGTGGGTGTCTGGGCTGGTTGCTGCTGCTCGTCGTTGGGGTCGTGGTGGGTGGAGGGCTGCTATGGGGCGTCATCAACCGGCTCGGTATACGCCTCACGCCGACGCCCACCCCTGATACTGGCCTGGTCCGACCCACCCAGGCCCGCCCGACACCACCTCCACCTGTGGCGACACCCACGCCGACCCTACTGCCGCGCCGCCCCACGCCGACCAATGCGCCGCCACCACCGACCGATGTACCTCTGGCAGTCAAGGCCAGCGCCGCCCCCGATCCGGTCTGCTACGGTGAGTGCGGCAACCGTCCCACGCGCGTCACGGTCCGCGCCGAAGTCCAGGGCGCCGACTCACCGAAGGACATCCAGGCTGTCACCCTGGAGTACCGTTACCGTTCGACCAGCCCCAACCTTCCCGCTGGCGCGTGGCGCAAAGCAGCCATGCAGCCGGCGGCGGGAAGCGGGGTCTACACGGTCGTCGTGGACGTGGGGCGCGAGGCGTACCCTGACCTGCGCGGAACACAGGGTGTCTTCGAGTTCCAGGTGGTCGCCCTGGACTCGTCAGGTCAGGTGGCGCAGAGCAAAACCGACACCGTGCGCGTTGAGTATCTCATTGGCTAGACGTGGGAGGGGAGGATGACGGTTCATACGAAGCCGAGCCCTGCTATACCAGTTCATACGCACCCGTCGCCCACCTATCGTGCCGAGCCGTGGCTGATTCGCCTGACGCGGCGCTGGCCCGTGCATTATACTCTGCTGGCGCTGCTGCCGAGCCTGCTGCTCATCGTGCCCGGTCTCATCGTCTATTGGCGCGATGTCCCAGCCGCCTCCCCCAATGCGCGCCTCTTGCTCAACCAACTGCTCACTCCGTCGCTGATTATCGCCTATAGCCTCATCATGATCCGCTATCTATACGATGCCACCGCGGCGATGCTAAGGGCGATGCGCCCGGCCATCCTCGTCAGCGACGACGAGTACGAGCATCTCACCTACCGCATGTTGACGGTTGACCGCCGGGTGGATTGGCTGATTTTGGGGCTTGGCCTGATTGGGGCGGCAAGTACAATTCTTTACCAGTACAGAACCTATTTTATGTTAAAAGTCGCCGAACGTCACCCCGTTCTCAGCTTGCTGACCTTGACCAGTGAGATTGTCATGGGCGTCCTGGTCGCGCTGTTTGTCTACACCGGCTTTGAGCGCGGCTTGGCCCTATATCGCCTCTTTCGGCACCCGCTCGATATTGACCCTTTTGACGAGACGAACCTGTCGCCCCTCAACACCCTCAGCCTACGGGTGACGCTGGCATTGATTGGACTGGTCACGCTGCCGATTCTGGTAACGGGCGGCTTCCGCCTCATCGAACCGGTTCAGTTAGTCGTCTTCCTGGGGGCCACCTTCTCGGCCGTGGTAGCCTTCCTACTGCCGCTGTGGGGCGCGCATCAGTACATGGACCGCGCCAAGGAGCGCGAGATGCGCCTCAACAGCGCCAAGCTCAAGGCCCTCTACCGCGAACTGCATGACCGCGTGGACCGCAAGACGGATGGCCGCGATGTGGCCGACGAGGTCAATGCCCTGGTGCAGTACCAGCGCCTACTCGAATCCTCGCCGACCTGGCCCTACAAGGGCATGCGCATCGGGCTGCAACTCGCCGCCCCCATCGCGCTACCCTTGCTCGTCTACGTCCTCCAGGAGTTGCTCGGCCCGCTCATGTTTGGGGTAACGAAATAGTCCATTCAGACGCTAGGCTGCCAGTTGACAATAGCCTGATCCTGCGCTATACTCTGTTTGATAAATAGACCGACGGTCGGTTTGTTAAAGACAGGAGTGTATGGCGCGCATTGTCAAAGAACAGGAATACGCGGCCCGACGGAATGAAATCCTCGACGTGGCCCAGCGGCTTGTAGCGACCAAAGGCTACGCGCCGATGACCATCCAGGATATCCTGGACGAGCTTCAGATTTCCAAGGGCGCGTTCTACCACTACTTCGACTCGAAACCCGCTCTCCTCGAAGCGATTCTTGAACGGATGCTGCGCCAGGTCGAGGCCCTGGTGATTCCGCTGGTCGAGAGGGCGGACATGCCCGCCGTCGAGAAATTCCACCGCTTCCTGGATACGGCGGCGCAGTGGAAGACCGAGCAGAAGAGCTTTGTGCTGGCCCTGCTCCGCGTGTGGTATACTGACGAGAACGCCGTGGTGCGCCAGAAGCTGCGGGCGCGGATGGTCAAAGAAGTCGCGCCGCTGCTGGCGGCCATCATCCAGCAGGGTGTCCAGGAAGGCGTGTGGAGCACCGGCTATCCCGACCAGGTAGGCGAAGTGGTCCTGTCCCTTGTCTACGACCTGTCGGATACAGTAGCCGGCCATCTTCTCGCGTCGTATCCCGCCTGTGACCCGCTCCCCCGGATGCAACGCAGCCTGGCGGCGTATACCGAGGCCCTGGAGCGGGTGCTGGGAGCCGCGCCTGGCTCCATCCAGGTGATTGACCCCGCCATCCTGGCGGAATGGACCGTCTCCGCATAAGGTCAAAAGTTATGTCGCTCATCGAAGTAGAGAACCTGACCAAGGTGTATGGCGCGGGCGAGACGGCGGTGACAGCCCTGTCGGAGGTGACACTGCGCGTGGAGGTGGGCGAGTTCGTCGCGATCATGGGGCCGAGTGGCTGCGGCAAGTCCACCCTGCTGCACCTGATGGGGGGGCTGGACCGACCCAGCAGCGGCGAAGTGGTCATTGACGGCGAAAAGCTGTCCCGTCTGTCCGACGAAGCCCTGACCCGCCTGCGCCGCCGCAAAATCGGGTTCGTCTTCCAGTTCTTCAACCTGATCCCCGTCCTCACCGCGACCGAAAACGCCGCCCTGCCCGTCACGCTCGACGGCGTGAAGCCGGCCCAGGCTAAAGCGCAGGCGCGGGTCTGGCTGGAGAAGGTGGGGCTGGGGAAACGGCTGGACAGCCGCCCGGACCAACTCTCCGGTGGGCAGCAGCAGCGCGTCGCTGTCGCCCGCGCCCTGGTGGCCGACCCCAAGCTGATCCTGGCCGACGAGCCGACGGGCAACCTGGATACGCGCGCCTCGGAAGAGGTCGTGGGTCTATTGCGGCAGGCCGCCGACGACTGGCAGCGGGCCGTGGTCATGGTGACGCACGACCCGCGTATCGCGGCCTACGCCGACCGCATCCTCTTCCTGCGCGATGGGGTCCTCGTCGAGGAAATGCATCTGGACCAGGGTCAGACGGGCAGCGCCGACCGTGTCATGGATACCATGCGCCAGTTGGCGTGATGGTGGGAATAGATGGGGGTGAACAGCCATGTTGGGATTTGAACTCACGCTGGCCGCCCGCGAGTTGAGCAAGCGCAAGCTGCGCACTTTTCTGACCACGGCCGCTATCACGCTGGGCACGCTGGTCATCTTTGGCATGAATATCCTGCTGCCGACGATGCTCAAGGCGTTTCAGGCCAACCTCCTGATGGCGTCGGGGCAGGTGGATCTGACCGTGACACTGAAGACGGGCGAGGCGTTCTCGCGTTCCACCCTCACCCGTGTGCGGCGTGTACCCGGCGTGAGCGCGGTGTCGGGCATCCTGAGCCGAACTATCAATATTCCCGACAAGTTCTACGGCAAGACCAATGTTGCGGCCTTGACATTGACTGGCATTGACCCCTCCGCCGCGCAGACCCTACGCACCTACACCATTGTCGGCGGGCGGTTCCTGCGCTCCGACGACCCGCAGGCAGCCGTCATCACCCAGAGCCTGGCCGACCAACTTGGCCTCCAGGTGGGCGACAAGCTGAAGGTCCCGACTACCGATGGCGCATTTTCTTTCAAGGTCGTGGGGCTGCTGCCGGCCCGCACGCTGCCGGGGAACGAGGAAGTCCTGATTACGCTGACCCAGGCCCAAAAGCTCCTCGACCTGCCCGACCGTATCAACACCGTCGAGGCCAACCTGGATACCACGGACCCGGCTCGCCGCCAGGTCATCCTGGACCAGGTAGCCGCCGACCTGGGCAAGGACTACACCCTGGGCGGCATGTCGGCCGGGTCGGAGATTATGTCCAGCTTGCAAACAGGTCAGATCGCCTTCAACCTGTTTGGCTTCCTGTCGCTGTTTATGGGCGGCTTCATCATCCTCAACACCTTCCGCACCATCGTCGCGGAGCGGCGGCATGATATTGGCATGTTGCGCGCCATCGGCGCGAGCCGCCGCACCATCCTCAGCCTCATCCTGGTCGAAGGTCTGGTGCAGGGCGTCATCGGGACGGCGATTGGCATCGGGCTGGGCTATCTGCTCGGCGCAGGCATTGTGTACCTCGAAACGGGCCTCATGGCCCAGTATATCCACATTCAAATGGGGCAACCGGTCGTCACCCTTGAATTGCTCGTCGTGACCGCCTGTCTCGGTGTGGGCGTGACTGTCCTGGCAGGTCTGCTGCCCGCCCTAGCGGCGACCCGCGTCACGCCGCTGGAGGCGCTGCGCCCGCCGGTGGCCGATGCGGGACAGCGCATCGGGCGGCGGAGCTTCGTTGTCGGGGTCGTATTCCTGGTTTTGGGCATCGCCGGGTTCGCGGTGGGCGGCATCAAGCTGGCGGCCCTCGGCTGCCTGGCCTTCTTGATCGGCTTGATCCTGGTCGCGCCGACCCTGGTACGGCCCATCGCCTCCGTCTTTAGCGTCCTCATCGGGCTGATTTTCGCGCGGGAGGGGACCGGAACCATCGCCCAGAGCAACCTCGTCCGCCAGCCCTCGCGCGCCGCCATCACCGCTAGCTCGACGATGATTGGCCTGGCGATTATCGTCGGCATGGGCGGACTGGTCTTTTCCATCACTGGCGGTTTCCTGGATGTCTTGCAGCGCAGTCTCGGCAGCGACTACCTGGTGATGCCGCCCTCGGTAGGCTTGTGGAAGAGCAATGTGGGGGCACGGAGCGACCTGGCCGACCGGCTGCGCAACGTCCCTGGTGTGGCCGTCGTCAGCAGCCTGCGCTATGCCTCGGCATCGGGCAATGGGCAAGATGTGGCGCTGCTGGGGATTAACCCGACCGATTACGCGCGTGTGGCGAGCCTGACCTTCCAGCAGGGCGACGGCCCGACGGCCTACGCGGCTCTGAGCGCGGGGCGGGGCCTCATCGCCAACGGCATTTTCACGGCCCAGGCCGCGCTAAAGCTGGGTGACGAGGTACAATTGTCTACCCCGACAGGCGTGAAACCCTACACCGTCGTCGGCATTGCGGGCGATTACCTGAACGCCAAGATCAGCACGGCTTATATCTCCCAGGCGTCACTGCAAGCCGACTTCCGCAAAACAGAAGACGTGTTCATCCAACTGAACCTCGCGCCCGAAGCCGACCCGGCCCAGGTGGAGCCTCGGCTCAAGGACATCCTGGCCGACTACCCCCAGTTCTCCCTGGTCTCGGGGCGAGGCTATGTGGAGCAAAATCAGAAAATATTCGACGCCGTCTTCGGTTTTCTGTTCGTCCTGCTGGGCGTGTTGACCATGCCCTCGCTCATCGCCCTGCTGAACACGCTGGCGATTGGCGTCATCGAGCGCACACGGGAGATTGGCATGTTGCGGGCCATCGGCAGCACGCGCCGCCAGGTACGCCGCATGGTCATCGCCGAGGCGCTCCTGCTGGCCGCCCTCGGCACGGCGTTGGGGCTGCTGGCTGGTCTGTATCTGGGTTATGTCATGGTGCTGGGCATGAGTGTGGGCGGCTACCCCATCCACTACGTCTTCCCCTTCGCCGGTCTCGTCGCCGCGACGGCCATCGGGCTGCTGTTCGGCGTCCTCGCCGCCATTATCCCGGCCCGCCAGGCCGCCCACATGGATATCATTCGCGCGTTACAGTATGAGTAGGGCATCACGTGTCCCCTCTCCCGCTGGGAGAGGGAGGGAAAAGACTCTGACAAACACACCGTCCGAGGTCATAGTGACCTCGGACGGTGTGTTTATGGACTCAAAGATACGCGAGCGCCTAGAGCCGGCGCGTGCTGCCTCGGAACAGGCGTAGGATAAACAGCAGCACCACCGCCCCGATAAAGGCGACGAAGATCTGCCCCGGCAGACCCGCAAAGGGCGAGTTCACGCCCAGCGTGCTGAACAGCCAACCGCCCACGAACGCGCCGACGATGCCGATAAGGATGTCGCCGAGCAGGCCGAAGCCGCCCCCCATCACCAGGCTCGCCAGGAAGCCCGCCACCAGACCCACAAACAGCCAGACTAACAGCGATTCACCACCCATAAGTGTCCTCCTTAATAACTGTGCTTCTCGACTGTTTTACTCTCGATGATGCTAAGTGATAGCGAATTCTCTAAAAGCAAACGCTGTGCCAACCCCCGCATCTGCTTGTCGCGCAGATTAGAATCTCATGTGGACTGTGTCGGCCAGGGCAGAATGGCGGGCGGTGGGTTTGCCGCGTGGGCGCAAAGCGGGCATAATTGAAAGGCTACACCCGCGCGGGGCTGAAGTCCCCGCGCTAGGCGAGCAAAGCCCAAGGGGCTAATTGGTTAGCCCGGAGGGCTTCGTTTAAGTAGTTCAGCGGCTTTCAGCCCTGGGTGGCCCGAAAAGACCCTTGTGAGGTACAGCCATGCGGACAGCGAAGATTGTGATTATTGGGCTGGTGCTGACCAGTTTGTTGATGTGTTCGTTTATTACCGGAGTCGTCGGGACCGGTCTGCTGATGCAGGCGCGGACGGGGGCCTTGGCGCAGATTGTGCCGTCGGCCGATGGCTCAACCCCGACCGACATGCAGGACCGCTTCCGCGTCTTCTGGGAAGCCTGGCGCTTGACCCATGACAACTACGTGGATGACAAGGCCGTGGACGACCAGCGTATGACCTACGGCGCGATCCAGGGCATGCTCGATACATTGGGCGACCAGGGCCACACGCGCTTCCTCAGCCCGCAGGAGGCCGAGCGCAACGCCCAGTGGATCAACTCGTCGTTCTCGGGCATCGGCGCGGAGGTGACACAGAAGGACAACCGGCCGGTCATCGTCACGCCCATGGAAGGCGCGCCCGCCGAAAAGGCTGGTATCAAGCCTAACGACGTCATCATGAAGATTGACGGCGCGGATACGATTGATATGTCCCTCGACGACGCCGTGACCCGCATCCGAGGCAAAGAGGGCACCGACGTTACCCTGACCATCTTCCGCCCCTCGACCAACCAGACCCTCGACATTACCATTACACGCGGCAAGATTCAGGAGCAGATTGTCACCTGGCAGATGCTGCCAGGCACGACGACGGCGTATATCAAGCTGAACAAGTTCAGCCAGAACGCCACGCGCGACCTCCAGACGGCCATCCAGGCAGCCCAGAAGGCCGGGGCGAAGGGCATTGTCTTTGACCTGCGCAACAACCCCGGTGGCCTCCTCAACGAAGCCATCAGTGTTACCAGCCAGTTCCTGCCGCAGGGCACGGTCGTTCTTAAGGAACGGCAGCGCGGCGGGGCGACGAAGGACTACCAGGCGCAGCGCGGCGGGGTGGCCCTGGATATTCCCATGATCGTCCTGATCAATCAGGGGTCGGCCAGCGCGGCCGAGATTACAGCCGGCGCCCTACAGTTCAGCAATCGCGCCAAGCTCGTCGGCCTGACGACGTTTGGCACGGGCACCATCCTGTCCACCTTCAAGTTGTCCGACGGCTCCGAGTTGGTCCTGGGGACGGCGGAGTGGCTGACGCCCGGCGGTCGCATGATTCGCCGCCAGGGCATCGAGCCAGACGTGCGGGTAGACTTACCGGCCGACGCCCAGATGCTGTCGCCAAGCGCGATCCGCAGCATGACGCCAGAGCAGTTCCAGGCCGCGTCGGACGCCCAACTCCTGGAAGGGCTGCGTATCCTCAACGAGGCGACGAAGCGGTAGACCCTTAAACCTTTGGCCGTCTCACCAGAAGCGGGTACAATTGGACGAAGGCTGCTGCCGGCAGCGCCTTCGTCCTTTGTTTGTGCCGGGTCTGTCGCCGCGCTGCCTATCGCCTCTGGGAGGTTATATGGATAAATTTATTATTGAGGGGGGCCGCCCCCTGAATGGTTCAGTCACACCGAGTGGTAATAAAAATGCCGCCTTGCCGCTCCTGGCCGCCGCGCTCCTCACCGATGAACCCCTGATTCTCCAGAATGTCCCCGATATCCGCGACGTTCGCACCATGGCCGAGTTGTTGGGCCAGTTAGGCGTCCAGGTCCACGACCGGGGCGACCACACGCTGGAACTGCGGGCCGAGCGCGTGCAGCCGGCCGCCCTCGACCCCGACCGCTGCCGTGAGATTCGGGCGTCCATCCTGCTGGCCGGCCCCATGCTGGCCCGCGCCGGTCAGATTGAACTGCCCCCACCCGGCGGCGATGTCATTGGCCGGCGGCGGCTCGATACCCACTTCTGGGCCTTCCAGAACATGGGCGCGCAGGTCGAGATAGACACGCGGCTCAGCCTGCGCGCTCGCAGTCTGACCGGCTCAGATATGCTGCTGGACGAGATGAGCGTCACGGCCACCGAAAACGCCCTCATGGCGGCCGTCCTCGCCAAGGGCACGACCGTCATCCGCAACGCCGCCTCCGAGCCGCATGTGCAGGACCTGGCGCTGTGCCTCAACCAGATGGGCGCGCGCATCAGCGGCATTGGAACCAACGTCCTCGTCATCGAAGGCGTGGACCGCCTGCACGGGACGGAATTCCGCATCTCGCCCGACTATATCGAGATTGGCAGCTGGATCGGCCTGGGGGCCATTACCTTTGGCGAACTGCGCATCCGCGGTGTCGCGCCGGACCAACTGCGCATGATTCGGCTGATGTTCGAGCAGCGGCTGGGCGTGCGGATGCGGCTTGAGGGGGCTGACCTGATTGTGCCGAGCGGCCAGCGGCTCCAGGTCCACGATGATGCCGACGGTGCGGCGCCCAAGATCGAGGATATGCCCTGGCCCGGCTTCCCGGCCGACCTGATGAGCATCGCCCTGGTCGTGGCGACCCAGACGACGGGCACGATTCTCATCCATGAGAAGATGTTCGAGAGCCGCCTGTTCTTTGTGGACCGGCTGATTGATATGGGCGCCCGCATCGTCCTGTGCGACCCCCACCGCGCCGTCGTCATCGGCCCCAACCGCCTGCGCGCCGACCCGACCGGCATCCCCAGCCCCGACATCCGCGCCGGCATGGCGCTGCTTCTGGCCGCGCTGGTGGCCGAAGGGCGTACCGTCATCCGCAATATCCGCCAGATTGACCGGGGCTACGAACGGCTGGACGAGAAGCTGCTTGGCCTCGGCGCCTCCATTCAGCGCGTGGCGGAGGGGTGAGATAGACGAAGGACGAAGGACGGAGGACGGAAGATCAACGGCTAGGGCTTCTTCGTCTCCCGTCCTTGGTCCTTGGTCCTTCGTCCTCGGTCCTCCGTCCTTCGTCTTCCGTCCCCTGTCGCCCCAGGCGTGGCGAGAGACTTGCTATAGGGCAGGCAAGGAGAGGCGTGACAGACCCTAAGTTCTGTCACGCCTCTGAAATACTCATGACCAGGAGAGACTGGCCTTGCTTGCCCAATTCACCTTTCAGCAAGTCGCGTTTTTCGCGATTCTGATCGCCTCGTTTGCCCTCCTGATGACCGAGCGGCTGCGCAATGACGTCGTCGCGCTGCTCATCATCCTAGCCCTCGCCATGACCGGCATTCTCACGCCCGACGAGGCGCTGGCGGGCTTCGGCAGCGAGCCGGCCATCATCGTTGCCAGCATCTTCGTCATGAGCGGCGCGTTTCACCAGACCGGCCTGGCCGACCTCATCGGCGGCTGGATCGGGCGGCTGGCGGGCCACACCTACAACCGCGCCGTCAGCGTTATCATGCTCGCCGTCGCCCTGCTGTCGGCCTTCACGCACCACGTCACCACCACCGCTGTCATGCTGCCGGTGACGCTAAACCTATCGCGCGAGCGGAACATCCCCGCCTCCAAGCTGCTCATGCCGCTGTCGTTCGCCGCCTCCCTCGGCACCTGTATCACCATTATCGGCGCGCCCGCCTTCCTCATCGCCAGCGGGGTTCTCCAACGCGCTGGCCGACCCGGCCTGGGTATCTTCAGCATCAGCCCCATCGGCCTCGCCATCACCCTCGCTGGTACGCTGTTTATGCTGCTCATTGGCCGCTTTCTCCTGCCTAGCCGGGAGACGGGTGAGGACCCCGCTGCCCGCTTCCGCCTGGACAACTACTTTACTGAGGTCAAAATCCTGCCGGACTCGCCCTGGCTGGGGCAGACGCTGGCCGAGGTCAAGGAAAACGAGGACTATCAGTTTACCGTGGCCGGCTGGCTGCGCGAGGGCCAGCGGTTGAAGGGGCCGTTTACCCACCACCAGATGAAGGCCGAGGACGTCCTCCTGATTCACACCACGCCGGAGGATATGGTCGCTTTTCGTCAGGAGGGGGGCATCGAGTTGCACCCCGTCGAGAAGTACGGCGAGGCCAGCGAGAACGGCGCGACCGAGGCCGAGGAGGTGACGGACCAACTGGTGCAGGCCGTCATCGCGCCGCGTTCCGACCTGATTGGCCGCACCCTGGCCGAGGTAGACTTCCGCAAGCGGTACGGCGCGATTGTAGTGGGCCTCTGGCGGCGGCAGGGTTACTTGCGACAGGAACTGGCTCGCACGCGGCTGCGCGAGGGCGACGTGCTGGTCCTCCAGGGGGGCGAGGCCGACCTGGCTCGCGTGGCCCAGGATCCCAGCTTCCTCATGCTCGTCCCGTTCCAGGGCGAAATCCGGCCTCGCCGCAAGGCGCGGTTGGCGGGTATTATTATGCTGGCGACGGTCCTGGTTGCTGCCTTCAGCCTGCTGCCGCTGGAGATCGCCTCGCTAGCGGGCGCGGTGGCCATGGTGTTGACCGGCTGCATCACGCCCCGCCAGGCCTACCGCGCCATTGATACGCGCATCTATGTCTTTATCGCCGGCGCGATTCCGCTGGGCGCGGCCATGCAGAAGACCGGCGCGGCCGACCTGCTCGCCCACGGGCTCCAGGGCGCCCTCGGGGGCTGGAGCGAGACGGTCATCTTGCTCGCCATCTTCCTGCTCGTCGGGCTGGTGACGCAGCTCATGTCCGACTCGGCCACCGTCGCCCTATTCGGTCCGGTGGCGGTGGCGCTGGCGCAGGGCCTGGGCCACCCGCCCGAAGCCTACGTCGTCACCGTAGCGATGGCCTCGGTCGCCGCCTTCTTCACGCCCATCGGCCACCACGGCAACCTGCTCATCTACGGCCCCGGCCGCTACCAGTTTGGCGACTTCGTCAAGGTCGGCACGCCGCTGACGATCCTGGTCGGCGTTATCGTCGTGTTCGCCGCGCGCCTACTCTGGCCGCTGTAGGGGTAACTGAGCCAAGTTGACCAAAGCACAACCTCCCGAAGGTTCGCGAACCTTCGGGAGGTTGTCGTTGAAATGGCTTGCCGAGCAGACCTTACTGGCCGTTGTGGAGCGCCTGGTGGAGCTTCTCGGCGGTGATGGGCAGGTCGGTGATGCGGACTCCCGTGGCGGCCTGGACCGCGTTGGCGATGGCGGCCGGGGCGGCGATGATGGGCGGCTCGCCGATGCCGCGTGCCCCAAACGGGCCGTCCGGCGTCGGGTTCTCGACCATGACCACCTCGAAGTCGGGCATATTGTTCGACAAGGGCATGGCGTAGTCCATGAAGCTGGCGCTGAGAAGCTGGCCGCCCTCGTCGTAGCGCATCTCCTCGAGAATGGCATAGCCCACGCTCTGGCTCGCGCCGCCGTGGATCTGGCCCTCGACAATGAGCGGGTTGATGGCGCGGCCCACGTCCTGGATCACCACATCGCGCTCCAGCGTCAGCTCGCCCGTGTCACCGTCAATGGCGACTTCTACGAGGTGCGCCGCGAAGCCAGGGGCCTGGTCCTTGATGGACGAGCCGCCCTGGCCCAGAATCGGGGGCGTGCGGGTGCGGCCGCTCATGGCGCGGCCCGCCACCTGGCCGATGGACATTTGCTTGTTGGGCACGCCCTTGACCGACACCTGGCCGTCCTGGATTTGCATGTCATCCACGCTGGCCTCAAACAGTTCCGCCGCCGCTTCGAGCAATTGCTTCCGCGCTTCCTCGGCCGCGCGCTTGACCGCCGCGCCGACGGTGTACGTAATCTGGCTGCCGCCGCTGGGAGGCGCGTAGGGGCCGCTGTCGGTATCGCCAGCGATAATCCGAATCTTGCTGGGGTCCACGCCCAGGATTTCGGCGGCGATGGCGATCATGGCATTGTTCGAGCCGCTAATATCCACCGAGCCGATGTGGATGTTGACCATGCCATCCGAGTCGGGGCGGCAGACCGCCGAGGCGGGTGAGGTGCCGCCGGGCCAGCCGCCCACCGCGAAACCGACGCCGCGCTTCTGGCCGTTGGCTGATGGCGTGCGGCCTGTCCACAGCGGGTGCTGCGCGATCTGCTCCAGCACCAACTTGAGGCCGATATGCGGCCAGGGCTGGCCGTTGGGCATCATGTCGCCCGTCTCGACAGCGTTCTGGAGGCGGAACTGCAACGGGTCCAGACCGAGCGCGTCGGCCATCTCATTCATCTGCGACTCGATAGCGAAGGTGGCCTGGGGCGAGCCGGGCGCGCGGTACGCGCCAATGGCTGGCTTGTTGGTGACCACCTCGAAGCCTTCAATATCCATGTTGGCGAACTTGTAGTAGCCGCCCAGCAGAATGGCGATGATGCCGTGCAGCCCAAAGGGGAAGGCCCCGGTGTCCACCACCACGCGGGACTGAATCGCGGTCAGCGTACCGTCCTTCTTGGCCCCGGTCTTCAATTCAAACACGGTCGCCGGGGTGGGTGTGGTAGCCAGGAAATCTTCGGTGCGGCTGAGGACCATCTTGACCGGGCGCTTGCTGATGACAGCGCAGGCGGCGACGAGCGGCTCGATGACGCCATACTTGGCGCCGAAGCCGCCGCCGACTTTCATGGGGACCACACGCACCTTGCCACGCTCCAGGCCAAGGAGCTTGGCGACTTCGTCGCGCACGCCGAACTGGCCCTGGGTGGTCGTGTAGATGGTCAGTTGGCCGGACAGCGCGTCGTGGGTGACGACCGCGGCATACGGCTCCAGGTAGGCCTGGTGGACGATGCCGGTGCGATACGTCTTCTCGATGACCACGTCGGCCTGGGCGAAGCCAGCCTCGACATCGCCATGCTTGAAGTGGACGGTATTGACAATGTTGCCCTGGCGCTCGGCTTCGCCCTGCTCGGCGGCCGCCCCGGCGTGCGCGTCGGCCATCGAGTCGCCCTTGGGCAGACCCTGGGGCCACACGGAGGGCGCGTCGTCTCGCATGGCCTCGACCGGGTCAACCACGGCGGGTAGCGGGTCGTAGTCAATCATGACCGCGTCCACGCCGTCCTGGGCGGCGGCTTCCGTCTCGCCCAGCACCACGGCGACAGGCTGGCCCCGGAACAGGGCGCGATCCCGCGCGAGGATGGCGCTGTTGCGACTCGACGCGGGCCGCTTGACCGGCAGGTCCTCCGCCGTGATCACGGCGACGACGCCTGGAACCTGCAGGGCCGCGCTCTTGTCAATGCTGGTGATGCGAGCGTGGGCATAGGGGCTGAGAATCGGGCGGGCGTAGAGCAGGCCGGGGAAGCTCACATCGGCCGCGAACTTGGCCTTGCCGGTGACCTTCTCCAGACCATCCGCCAGGGGGATGCGTTGACCGACGGCTTTCAATGTGACAGGCGTACTCACAGAGCGTCTCCTTCGTAGCGGTATTCGAGTATCGGTACCGAGGGGAAATCATACCTGGCAAGCGCGTGACCTGCGCCTATCTATTATAGCACAATCGGCAATCCAGCGCATGTTCCATGGCCCAAATGCTCAGCGGACGCATGTACAGGCTGGCGCGGAAGTTGTTGTGGACATCGTAGGCTTCCGGCGTACGGAACCAGTAGCCCCGGTTATAAGTCACGTTGTAGACGCCGTGAGCCGTCGCCCACGCCTGGTCGCGCAGGCCGCGATGGAGCATAAAGGCAGCCAGGCCGTAGACGGTCCCGCCCCACGCCTCCTGCGACTGCTCGCTCGACGTGTCAATCGTCCCGTCGGGCCGCATCCCGTTGACCGCGCCCATGTCGCCATCCCCAAACCGTTTCACGTTGAAGTCGAAGATCGTCTTGAGCGCCGAGGCCACATGCTCGGCGGGCACGATGGGCGGCAGGCCCGTGGCGTCGGCGTACCACTGTCCGGCCAGTTGGTCAGCCATGATGCTGTCGGAGTGCGGGCCGCCGCTGGAGTCGTAGAGATAATAGCGCCCATTCCACAGCTTCGTCTCGAAGGACGGCTTGCCCTTCGCCAGCCACGCCGCGTAGCGGGTGGAGGCATCGCTATCGCCGACGAGCTTGCCCATCTCGACCGCCGCTTCCAGCGACGCCAGCCACAGGCTGCTCGCGTAGGCGCTGACCCCGTTCATCGGCCAGGTGTCGTAGGTCTGGTCAGGCAAGCCCTCGTGGTCGGGCAGACCGTCGCCATCGCGGTCGAAGGTATGGAGATAGTCGAGGGCCTGGACCACATCGCGCCAGGTGTCGCGCACCAGCGTCTCATCCCTGGTGATGACGTAGTCACGCCATACCTGGAGCGCGAACTTGCTATTGAGGTCCTTCCAGACGTTGATGTCCTGGAAGTTGTAGGCGTTGGGCTTGAGAAACGGGTCTTCACCCGGCATACCCACGTCGTGGGGCAGCGCGCCGGTGGTCTTGCGCGGCGCTGGCTTCTTGCTCCACTCCACGGTCCTGAGCGTCGGGTCGCTCTGCGGCACCGTCGCGGCGAAGTCGCGGATGATGCTCTGTTCCAGTTCCGGCCACAGCAGCGCCAGGGCATACGAGGCGTAGAAGTTCACGTCGAAGGTGTTATAGAATGGGTAGTCGAAGCACTCCATGAACGCGAAGTGGCCGACCTCACGGGGTGTGCCCCGTGTCGCCGGTCCCGCGCCGCCGTCCACGCGGCCGTTCTCCCACACCGTCCCGCCGTCCACCAGATAGTAGAGTTCGTTGAACAGCGCCGTCTTGTACCAGTCGGGGCGCGCCGTGTCCTGGAGGATCGGCCTCTGCCAGGTGTCGATCTGCGCCTCCCAGGAGTCGCGCTGCCGGATACCGTCGGCGGCGATGGCCCAGGCGGTGCGGCCCGTCGTGCCGTAGAACTTGGTGTAGCGCTTGTACCATTGCGTCCCGTCGCCGAACTCCGTGATAGGGAAGTCCCAGGCCAGGGCGAAGGGGATGGCTCGCGTCTCGCCGGGGGCCAGGTCCACCTGGACGGCCAGCGCGCCCACCAGGACCTCCCCCCGGCCGGCCGGCGTCCGGTCGTCTACATTGCGCAGCCGCCCCCACGCCGCGAAGTCGGTCCACACGCCGCCCGCCTCGTTGAGGGTAAAGCGTGACTGGTAGGTGACGGTGACGCCGGGCTGGTCGGGCGTCACCAGGGCAAACTGGCCGTCCCACTCGTCCTGGACGCGGTCACCGTCGCGGGTCATCACCAGCCCCGTTAGCCCGTCCTGCTTGAACGCCTGATTTAGATTGCCGCCCTGGAGGTCGCGTCCCCACTCGCGGCCGACCATGTTCTGCCAGGAGAACATCACACTGACCGTCAGCGGCTTGTCGGTCGGGTTCTGGAGCGACCACTCGAACAGGCCGACCGGGTAGCTGCTCTCGCGATAGTTGTCGGGGATGACCGGCGAGAACTGCTTCTGGACCAGCTTGACCGGGACCTTGTCCCAATCGTAGACGTACCACGCCTTGGGGAACAGGCCGTAGTACGTGCCCGCGCCGACCGGCCAGTCCCAGTTCCAGTCCTTGAGGCTATCGGGGCGGAGCGTGGACAGGACATGGGCCTGCTTCTGGTCGCCCTGCTGGACGAACACGGAGAACTGGTTGGCGGGCAGGGGCTGGAACGTATGCTTCCCCAGGTCGAGGTGCCAGCGGGCGAAGTCGCCGCGCGGCGTGCGGCCTATCGAGCCAGCGCCCAGGCCGCCCAGCGGGACGCCGCCCCAGGGACCGTCGTCCACAATCTTGTACTCGACGCGCGACTTGCCCGCTTGAGGGTAGGGCTGGCCGAGGGGACGGGACCAGGCAGCGGCGGGAATGGCTTGGGTAGCGGTAGTAGGGTCAGTGATGGTCGGGGCAAGCATAGTCGTGGCCTTTCCGGGCAGGGTGAGGAGGGTCATGGAATACGCGGGGAAGGTGACGGCCTTGAGCGCCGCCGGGTCGGCCTGCGCCTGAGCAGGGTGGTCCTTATCGAATAGCGTGACGCGGGCCGGGCCCGTCGGCTGGAAGCCGCTGACGGTGAGAGGGCGGGTGACCGGGCTGGCCGACAGATTGTTGACGAGGACGGTCAAGGCGTCACCCTTGAGGCTGGCGTAGGCGTACAGGCGGGGCGCATCGGACCGGGCGGCCACCAGGTCCAGACCGAAGTCCTTGACCATCTGGTAGACATAGTACGACGGGCGGGCCTCGAAGCGGCTGAGCAGCCCGAAGCCGCCAACCGACCCACTGGACGACAGGCTGAACTGGGTCACCAGGTCCACGCGCCCGGTCAGCAGCCGCGCCAGCACATCGCCCAACCACAGGGCATTGTTGAAGGTGTCCAGGCCGGCCTCGCCGCCGGTCGCGCCGGTCCAGTGCGAGTTGAACTCGGTCACGGCGATGGGGATGTCCCGGCCGGCGCTGGCCTTGACGACGGCTCGCAGGTTCGGCGCCAGGCTGTCCCAGCGCGGCGGGTCAGCCATGAGTTGATCGAGGGTCGCCGCGCCCGCGCCCTGCTGGACCGGGAAGGGGTAGCGGTGGACGGCGACGATGTCCACCAGGTCGCCGTTGGCCTTGAGGAACTCGCGCAGCCAGTCGCGCCCCTTGGCATCCTTGGGGTCCACCTGCGCTTCGCCGGTAAACTGGTGTGTATCCGGGCCTACCAGCTTGATGGTCGGGTCTTTGGCTTTCATGGCCTGGGCGAAGCGCCGCCACTCACTATTGTAGAACTCGGTGTCCCATTGCGCGTCCGTCGGCGCGTACAGGCTCGGCTCGTTGCCAATGGACCAGTAGCGGACCTGATAATCCTTGCGCAGGGTATAGTCCACGATGGCCGCCGCCAACTCAGCCGACCCGCCGCGCAGCCGCACGCTGATGAGTGGCTCGGCCTTAATCCGCCGCGCGAGGGCGATGAAGTCATCCACCTGTTGCGGCGTCATGTCATTCTCGTCGCCCCAGTTGCCGCCCGGCCAGCGAATCACCGTCAGCCCCGACTGGTCGAACAGCGGCAGGACATCGGGCGAGACGCCCGCCCACGGCCCGTGGTTCGTCCCCAGCGCCAGGCGGCTGGCCTGGCCGAGGCTGCGCGAGGCGTCAATGAACACACCGGCCGGAGGGGTTGGCGTCGGGGGTGGCGTAGGTGGTTGGGCCTGGCAGGCAACCAGGATCAGCACGAGCGCGAGGAGAACAAGTCGTTGAGACATAGGATTTGTGGCTCCCTCTCCCCCTGGGAGAGGGTTGGGGTGAGGGTCTTGGCGTAGGACCGCCCATTGAAATCGGGGCTAGAGGTTCTGCGGCTGATCGTCCGCCTGCGCGGACGTATTCCGCGTCGGCGTAGGCCGACGATCGGCGGTACGCCCTGTAGCCCCGACTTCTAGTCGGCGGTTATATGAAAGGTATCGTCTCTAAGACCCTCACTTCTCTACGCCGGTAATCACCACGCCCTGCATGAACTGGCGCTGGGCGAGGAAGAAGATGACCACCGGCAGGGCGATTGCCATCAGCGCTGACGCCATCGCCAGGCCGGGGAAGCGCGAGAAAGTACCGACGAGCTTGCCCAGACCGACCGAGATGGGGTACAGGTCTTCCTTGCCGACCAGGTAGACCAGGGGCGAGAAGTAGTCGTTCCAGACAAAGAAGAAGTGGAACAGGGTCACCGCCGTAATGGCCGGAATCGCCTGCGGGATGATCACCGACCACAGGATGCGCAGCGGGCTGGCCCCGTCAATCATGGCCGCCTCGTCCAACTGGCGCGGAATGGTCATGAAGTACTGGCGCAGCAGGAACACGTCGTAGGCGTTGGCGAAGAAGGCGGGCACCAACAGCGGCAGCCAGGTGCCCGTCCAGCCAATCTTGGTGAAGAAGATAAACAGCGGGATGATGGTGACCTGGGCGGGCAGGACGATGGTTGAAATCAGGATGACGAACAGGATGCTCTTGCCCGGCACGTTGAAGCGGGCGAAGCCATAGGCGACGGCGATACACGACAGCAGAGTCCCAAGAGTGCTGATGATGGCCAGGACGAAGGTGTTGCGGAACAGTAGCCCGAACTGGACCTGCTCCCAGGCTTCGGGGAAGTTCTTGAACTTCGGGGCGAAGTTGTAGACCGGCGCGAGGGTGCGGTAGCGCCCCTGCCAGGTGAACGGCCCGGCTTCCGGGTTGGCCGGGTCCACAAAGTCGCTGTCCTCGCGGTGCGGTGCGACCAGGGCCATCTGCTTCACGCCCTGCTCCGTCGGCACCAAGTAGAGCGGGTACTCCTGGCCCTGGTAGGTGTAGGTCTTGGCCGACGCCGGCCACAGCGGCGCGTTCTGCGCCGACAGTTCGGCATCGTCCTTGAAGGCGGTGGAAACCATGTACCCCAGCGGCATCAGGAATACCGACAGCAACAGCAGGCCGAACAGGCTAACGCTGGACTTCGCCATGAAGCCGCGCAGTTGGCGGTTCAGGGTCGAGGATGCATAGGAGTGGGGGGTGGGCTTGGCGGTTGCGGCTGCCATGATCGCCTCCTCAGTCGCTCGCGTAGTAGACGAAACGCTGGCCGACCGTAAACAGGAGCACCGTCAGCACCATGACGATGATGAACAGTGTCCAGGCCAGCGCGCCCGCGTAGCCCATCTCGTTGAACACGAAGGCCGTGCGGTACAGGTTGAGGTTATAGAACATCGTCGCGCTCTGCGGGTCGCCGTTGCGACCGCCGACGAGCATGGCGACGACGAAGTACTGGAACGCGAAGATGACGCCCAGAGTGAGATTGTAGAAAATGACGGGCGAGATCATGGGGATGGTGATATTGAAGAAACGCTGTGGCGCATTGGCCCCATCCACAATCGCCGCCTCGTAGAGTTCCGTCGGCACCCCCTGGAGCGAGGCCAATAGGATGAGCATGTTGTTGCCGACGCCCCACAGGCCAATCAGGTTGAGCGCCCACAGCGCCCAGGCCGGGTCGCTCAGCCAGCGCGGCCCCTCAATGCCCAACCCGCCCAGCGCCATGTTGATCCAGCCCGACTGGGCGTTGAGCACGCCCTGGAACACCATCACGGACGCGACGACCGGGATGATGGTCGGCATGAAGAACAGGGTGCGGAAGAAGTTGGGGGCAAGCAGATGCTTGGAGTTGACCAGCACCGCGAAGGTGAGGGGGATGATCAGCCCCAACGGCACGGCGATGAGCGCGAACTTGAGCGTGACGCCCATGGACTGCGCGACCTGCGGGTCGGTGAGCATGCGCTGGTAATTGGTTAGACCAATCAGCTTGATCTCGTCAGGCTTGACGAGATTGTAATCGGTGAACGAGTAGTAGAGCGTGGCGAGGATGGGCAAGCCGGTAAAGAAGAAGAAGCCCAGCAGCCAGGGGCTAAGAAAGAGAAAGCCCCAGCTCCACTCGCGCCTCTTCATCTGCGAAATTCCGGTCTTGGCCGCAACCTGAGCCGACGCCTCGCTGGCGACCGTCATGGGGAATCCTCCTTCGTCCCTGTCCTGGCTAGCGCCCCCGTTCGGGGCGGTTCCTTCTCCCCCTTCCTTCCTGGCCCCCGTTCAGACGGGAACGGGAGCCAGGAAGGAATAGTCCGAGTACGGGCCACAGGGGAGGAGAGGGTCGGGCGTTACTTGGGCGCTGACTTGTACGCCGCGTCCAGGTCGCTCTTGAGCTTGGCGATTTCCTGGTCCACGTTCAGGTTCGGCTGGCTGTCCAGGGTCGTACGGAACTTACCGAACAGGTCATTGGCCTTGACCAGGTTGGGCAGACCGGCCTCGTGGTTGGGCAGGTCGGGATACTTCAACATCTCCTGGGCGACACCCCACGTGATCTTGTTGGGGACGGTGCGCGCGTCGAAGGTCTTGAAGAACTCGGCCTGGTCCTCGACCTTGGCGGGCATCCCGCCGTAGATCTGGTACAGGTCCTTGTCCACCACCATCTTGGACATAACCTCGAAGGCGGCGTCGGGGTTCTTGCTCCCCTTCATGATGGCGAAGGTGTCGCCGTGCAGCTTGGCGGTAATCTTGCCGTCCACCGTCGGCATGACGGCGATGTCCCACTTGAGCTTCTGCATGTCGAAGCAGCAGGTATACCAGGTGTGGGTCATGGCCATGGCGACGTTGCCAGACGAGAACGGGTTGCCCTTGGCGAGCAGGTCGCTCTGCTGGTAGTCGTTGTTGGGCATGAAGTTGCCCTTCCACACCGCATCGTAGTACCACTTCCAGGCCTTGACCCAGTTGTCGGGGATAACCGCGTTGTTCTTGTCATCCACCGGCAGACCGCCGCCGTACAGGACCGCGATACCACGGCCGTCGGTGAACTGGATGAACGAACCGAACTGCTTGATGCTCTTGGGGTCGAACTTCGGATCAGTCGCGTCCGCGCCGTTCTTGTCCACAGTCAGCTTCTTAGACAACTCGGCGAAGGTGTCGAGGTTCCAGTCCTTGCCCTGATACTTGTCACCCACCTTCTGGGGCGGGTAGGGCAGGCGGGCCTCGTCGAACAGGGCCTTGTTGAAGTAGACGAACGACGGGAAGAGCGCGAACGGGATACCGACCTGCACGCCCTCGTCCTTCGTGAAGTCGAGCAGGTTCTTGTCGTAGGTGTCGAGCTTGAAGCCAGCCTTCTGGGCCAGCGGCGCGATGTCGAGCCAGGCGCCGGTGAAGCTGGCACGGCCGGCCTTGCCGACGGGGCCAACGATGTCGGGTGTGTTGCCGGCGGCAATCATCGCCTTGAGGGTATCATAGGACTCGGGGTTATGGACGACCTGGAGCACGAGCTGAATCTTGTCCTGAGACTTGTTGTACTTCTCGACCCAGGCCTGCTCCTTCGGAATCACGTCCTTGTCACCACCGGCGCCCAGACCCACGTACCAGACGACGCGGGTGCGGCCGGCGATGGGCGTATCACCGAAGATCACGGTGGGCGGCGGGGTGTTGGTGGGCGGGACGGGCGCCTTGGTCGGCTCGGTCTTCGGGGCCTCTGTCGCCTTAGCCGCTGGGGCGGCCGTGGCGGCGGGTTTGGGCGCTTCCGTTGGTTTGGGGGCTTCCGTTGCCTTGGGCGCTTCCGTCGGCTTGGGAGCCTCGGCTGGTTTCTGGGCGGCGGGGGCAGTCGTCGGCGCGGGCGAGGGAGCAGCCGCGCTACTGCACGCCGCGAGGATGACGGTGATGAGCAGTAGAGACAATACGAACAACAGAGTTTTACGCATAGCGAAAGTCTCCTTCTCTCCTCCTAGATGGGGTTATACAGCGCGATCAACGAGGAACGGCAGATGACGATGGGCTTGGTCGGGCGAATCACCTCCTTGCAGGGCAGTTCTTAGAATGCTGTACGGCACGAACCTCGAAGCACAAGCTCTGTCGGCAGCACCACGCGGCGCGGCCTGGGGTCTGGTTCCTGGATCAGGTCAATCAACATCTCAACGGCGGTCGCGCCCAGCCGCGTCACGGGCTGGCGCACCGTGGTGAGGGGTGGGTCAAGGCGGGCGGCCAGCGGCAGGTCGTCGAAGCCGATGAGGCCGAGGTCGTCTGGGATTCGCTTGCCCACCTCACGCAAGGCACGCATGGCGCCCAGCGCCATGGTATCGCTGGCGACGAACACGCCATCCGGTTCCAGGGGCAGTAGGCGCTGCATGGCGGCATAGCCGCCTTGTTCAGTGAAATCGCCATTGGCGATGAGCATCGGGTCGGGCAGGATACCGCGGCCGCGGAGCGCCGCCCGATAGCCATCCAGCCGGTCCACACCGACGGTCATATCCTGAGGTCCGGTAATGGTGGCGATGCGTTGGTAGCCGAGGCGCAGCATGTAAGCGACGGCCTCCCGCACGGCATCACGATTGTCAACGTCTACATAGCTGACGCGAGAGTCGGTAGGATGGCGGCCGACCAGGACAAAGGGTTTCTTGTGCTCGGTCAGGGCCTTGATCAGGGGGTCGTTACCCAGCATGGACGACACAATGACGCCGTCAATGAGACCGCTCTGCAGTATCTGGTGGATGGTGCGGCGCTCGTACTCTGGCTCCGCCAGCCAAAGCATCACCGAGTGGTCGTGAGCGTTGCAGGCGGAGCTGATGCCCTGGATGAGGATGGGGAAATAGGGGTCTGAGAACAGGGCAGCGACACCAGTCGGAATGACAAGACCAAGAACGCGCGTGCGTCCGGCGGCCAGCCCACGCGCGGCCAGATTGGGCTGGTAGTTGAGCTTCTCGGCGATAGCCAGGACTCGCGCCCGAGTCTCTGGGTCCACGTTGGGGTGATTATTGATCGCCCGCGAGACCGTGGAACGGGAGACGCCAGCTTGCTTGGCCAGTTCTTCGAGAGTCAGTGCCATGAACTGCACGTCTTTCTGCCCGTTATTCATGGGAGCGCTCCCATGAACCGCCAAAAAAAGAGCGCCTTCGAATACAACACCCTACCCCTATCATGAGTCTTAACGACAGTCCAACATGACCTTACAAAGAGGGTGCGCCTCGTGGAGCGCTCGCACTAACGATAGATTACGCACCCTGGCGTTCACTGCTGACTGGTCCGACAGGGGCCAGTCGGTCTTTAACTCGCTATTTCGACCTAATCATCATATGGGAGCGCTCCCATGATACAACAAAAGCGTGACTTTGTCAAGGGGGTGTTGCGGGAAATTTCTCAGGGGAGCGTACAAAGTAGTCAATAGCCAGTAGTCGGTACAGACTAATCAGTACCGACTACTGGCTACTGACTACCGACTACTTCGCTGCTGTCGCCGTCGCGGCGGGTGGGCGCGGCGTCAGGGTCGGCGCGGGGCCGCGCGGCGTCGAGGTGGGCCGCACCGGCGTCGGGGGGTTGGTGATCTCGCTGGGAATCACGTCGTCGCGGAAGTTGCGCTCGATGGTTGCCTGGCTCTGGAGGTTGCTCAGGAAGGTATCGAACGCCTGCTGCTCGCGACTCTGGCGGTCCGTCTGCGAGATGGGGCGTTGGGTGGGCGCTTCGGTGACCTGGAGGATGTACCACTGATCGTTGATCTTGAATGGGTCGCCAATGGCGTTGACGGCCTGGGAGAAGGCGGCCTTCTCAAGCTGGGGGTCCTTGTCGCCCTGCGCGAAGTAGTCCAGGTCGCCGCCCTGGTCCTTGGTCGCCGTGTCCTTCGAGACTGCCTTCGCCACGGCCTCGAAGCTCTCGCCAGCCTTGAGCCGGTCGGCCACCTTCTTGGCGTCGTCCTCGGTGTCTACCACGATCTGGCGCGCGCGGACCTGCAGCGTGGTGGCCGGGATACTCGCCGCGGCGATGGCTTGCTCGCGGAAGCGGTTGTACATCAACTCGGCCTTCTTGCGCTCGCGGTAGAAATTTTCATCCAGCCCCGTCTGCTGCTTGAGATCGGTCAGGAACTGGTTGTAGTCCTGCTTGAACTGGTCCTCGGTGACGACGCTGGGCGTGGTCGTCGGACCGACGGTGGGCACAGCGGTGCCAGGGGGCAGAGTAGCCGTGGGGGCCAGGGTGGGCGTGGGCGGGCCAGAGGTCGGCGTGGGCGTGCCGTTGGGGAAGTAGGCGAACTCGTCCTGGATAGACTTTGTGACGTCGGCGTCGGAGATGGAGATGTTCTGGCGCTGAGCCTCCTGCCGCAGGATTTCGTCGGTAATCATCGTCTCGAAGACCTGCTGCGGCAACTGGGTCGCCAGGTACTGTTGAATCTGCTGCGCGAACGAGCCGGACGCCGCCAGCGGCCCGAACCGCTGCTCGGTACGGAACTTCTCGAACAGAATTCGACGCCGATAGTCGTCCGGCGTGATGGCTGTGCCGTTGACCACCGCGATGGGCTGGCGCGGCTTGAGATAGTATTGCTGGATGGCGCCAGCGGCCAGGAGGATGACCGCAATGCCCAGCACGCCGCCGAAGACATATAGAATCCGCCGTAACCGTTCCTCTTCGCCGCGTCGGTGACGCAATTGCCGAGCCGTCGGCGCGGCTGGGGGCTTCTGAGCCGCCCGTTGACTTCGCTTCGCCATAAGGTTTCTCCGCTTCAGTTTTCCGCTTGAGGCTGGATAGCAAATGGCTGATAGGGAGGAGGAACGCTTCTCGAGTCGAGACGCCGCCATCCAGCTATCAGCCATCCACCATCCACAAACTACGCTGCTTTCGCTTCAACCGTTAGCCGCGCGCCTGGTGACCGGTATAGGGCAGCAGGGCCAGATGCCGCGCCCGCTTGATGGCGCGAGCCAGAATGCGCTGCTGCTTCGTCGACGCGCCAGTCTTGCGGCGCGGCTTGATCTGCCCCGACTCGTTCAAGAATCGCTGCAAGAAGTCAACGTTCTTGTAGTCAACCAGGCTGAGGTCCTTGGGGAAGGGCATGCGTCGGCCGCGACCGCGCGGCCCGCCGGGGCCACCCCGGCCTCGCGGGCCGCCACCCTGAGGGCGTGGGCCACTCTGGTATCGCTGCTGGCCCTGGGGACGCGGTCCACGGTCATACGAGCCGCTGGCGGGACGGTCACCCGGCGCACCGGCGGGACGCTCAGGGGCAGGCGCGCCTTGCGGGGCGGGGGCCGCGGGGGTTTCAGCCGTTGGGGCGGTAGGGGCAGGCGAGGCTGGCACGGCGGGGGCCACAGGGGCCTCAGCCGCCGGGGCGGCAGGCGCAGGCGCGGCCGGGGCTTGAGTCTCGGCAGGGGCTGCCGGGGTCATCTCCTGCTCATTCTCCATCTGGTCATTCACCATCAAAGTACTCCTTTAGAACGGGAACTCTTCCGAGTCCTCGTCATCATCGTCCGCGCTTGGCTCGCTGTAACTCTCGCGCCGGTGGTCCAGGACAATCATCTCGTCGGCCACGATTTCGGTACGGAAGTGTTTCTGCCCATCCGGGCTTTCCCAACTGCGGGTTTGCAGTCGGCCTTCGATATAGACTTTCGAGCCTTTGCTCAGATACTGATTGCAGATTTCGGCCAGGTCACGCCAGGCGACGACATTGAACCACTCCGTCGCCTCGCGCCGCTCGCCGTCGGTAGTCGTCCAACTGCGGCTGGTCGCCACGCTAAACGAGGTCACAGGCTTGCCGCTGGGGGTATAACGCATCTCTGGATCGCGGCCCAGGTTGCCGATAATCATTACCTTGTTCAATCCACGGGTCATCTCTATCTCTCCCTACCAGCCATTCAAGCGCCAGTTATCGTCGTCCCCAGGCTGTCTTATTCATCCGTGCGAATGACCAGGTAGCGCAGCACGTTCTCGTTCAGCTTCAGCTGGCGTTCCAGTTCGGTGAGCGCATTCGAGGGCGCCTGCATCCGGCACACCGGATAGTAGGCCTCGCGAGCGCGGCCGAGCGGGTACGCCAGACGGCGGCGGCGGAAGGTTTCCGCGGCGGCAATCTGACCGGTATTATCGGCCAACTGCCCAACCTGAGTTACCTGACCACCGGCGCTGGTGATGATCGCGCCCACCTGCTCGAGCAACGCCTTAACGGCGTCGTTCTCCAGCGTGGGCTGGACGACCATAGTAAGCTCGTATTCACGCATGAGGGGGTAGCCTCCTTTCTACGGGATAGGCCCCGCCATCGCAGGGCGGAGCAGAAAGGTGGAGGAGAGGGAGCGGGATAACTCACGCTCAAGCTCAATTCCAAACTTCATAAGTATAGCTGCTTTCAACGGGGAGGGCAAATTTCAGTTCGACAGCGATGGCGTGCCAATGGGTTGCGCTGGTGGTCACCTTCTGAGCTGCCCCCTGAGCAGTGGACCCCTGCGGCGCAACTGGCCGAGGCAACAGAAACGTCCCGTAGGTTCAGAACCTACGGGACGTTTCTGTATTGGCACACGCTACGCCGTCTGTTCCATCTCGTCCCAGTGGACGGGCTGCTCGCTCTGCGTGAGGAGCAGCGGACCAGCCTCGCGGCGGATGGTTTCCGGCTTGATGACGCACTTGCGGATGTCGCCCCGGCTCGGTATCTCGAACATGACATCGAGCAGGACGCTCTCGATGATGGTACGCAGACCGCGCGCGCCTGTCTTGATCTTCATGGCCTCTTCCGCCGCCGCCTTCATGGCTTCTGGCGTGAAGACCAGTTCGACCTTGTCAATGGCGAACAGGCGTTGGAACTGCTTGACCAGCGCGTTGCGCGGCTTGGTCAGGATATCCACCATCATGTCGACGTCGAGCGGGTCCACCGAGACGACCACAGGCAGGCGCCCGACGAACTCAGGAATCATGCCGAACTCAAGCAGATCGTCGGCCGAGATGCGCTGGAGCAATTCACCCTTCGACAGGTCACGCGGGCCTCGGTCGCTCTCGGCCAGGAAGCCCACGGGCGACTTGTTGACGACACGCTTGCCGATGATCTTGTCGATGCCTTCGAACGCGCCGCCGCAGATAAACAGGATATTGGTCGTATCGAGTTGGATGAAGTCCTGGTGCGGGTGCTTGCGACCACCCTGGGGCGGGACGCTGGCGACCGTGCCTTCGATGATCTTGAGCAGCGCCTGCTGGACGCCCTCACCCGACACGTCGCGCGTGATGGACGGGTTGTCGCCGGTCTTGCGGGCAGTCTTGTCAATCTCATCCACGTAGACGATGCCCTTGGACGCCCGTTCCAGGTCGTAGTCGGCGGCCTGGATGAGCCGCAGCAGGATGTTCTCCACATCCTCGCCCACGTAGCCCGCTTCGGTGAGGGCCGTCGCGTCGGCGATGGTAAAGGGCACGTCCAGGATGCGCGCCAGGGTCTGCGCCAGGAGCGTCTTGCCGCAGCCCGTCGGACCGATGAGCAAGATATTGCTCTTCTGGAGTTCGACGTCATCGGAGCGCACGCCGGCGCGGATACGCTTGTAGTGGTTGTAAACGGCGACGGACAGGACCTTCTTGGCCCGGTCCTGTCCGACGACGTACTCATTTAGACGACGATGGATCTCTTTAGGGGTAGGCGGCTTCGGCAAATTGAAGTCACGCGATGGGGCGACAGGTTCCTGCGCCTCCTCGAGCAGCATCTCCCGACACAGCTCGACGCATTCGTCGCAGATATAGACATTATCTGGGCCGGCAATCAGGCGGTTGACCTGGTCTTGCTCGCGCTTGCAGAAGGAGCAGATATGCCCGCCCCCACGGCGACTACTTCTTGCCATCCACCACCTCCGTCCGCACGTCCTCGGGACGCGCTTCCTCGGTAAAGTCAATCTTTGGCCCTGGCAGGACGTCGTCAATCAAGCCGTATTCCTTGGCGGCCAGCGCATCCATGTACTTGTCGCGGTCGAAGTCGCGCGCGATACGCTGGATGGTCTGCCCGGTGTGGTGCGACAGGACTTCGTGCATGCGGCGCTGGAGACGGAGTAATTCTTTGGCCAGGATTTCGACGTCCTGGGTGTAGCCGCGCGCGCCGCCGCCAGCCGGGTGCATATGGATGGTGGCGTTGGGCAGGGCGTAACGCCGGCCCTTGGTCCCTGACGCCAGAAGGACCGTCCCCATGCTGGCCGTCATGCCGACGGCGACGGTCGAGACGGGAGCGCGGATAGCCTGCATGGTGTCGTAGATCCCCATGCCGGCGTACACGACGCCGCCCGGCGAGTTGATATACATGCGGATTTCTTTGTCGGGGTCTTCGCTCTCGAGGTAGAGCAACTGAGCGACGATAAGGTTGGCGATCTGATCATCAATGGGGGTGCCGAGGAAGATGATGCGGTTTCTCAGCAGGAGGGAAAAGATGTCCCAGCCGCGCTCGCCGCGCCCCGTGTTCTCAATGACGGTGGGGATGATCGCGCTGGGGGTGAACACAGTCGGTTGCATGGAGGATCCTTTCTGTGGCGTCCTAATCTCGATTGTACCACACACGGGAGGTTTCAAACTACTCTAGTAAGTTGACTGTTTTTTGTAGTCGGTTCTTACACGTTCCGGTTCCGAAACAACACCGCCCTACGCTTCCTTGAACTCTGTCGTGGCCGAGGGCGCGGTGGGGGCATCGTCCCCGTCTTCTCCCTCTTCCCCCTCTTCCCCCTCTTCCTCACCTTCCCACTCTTCCGTGTCTTCCCACTCCTCCTCGTCTTCCATCTCTCCCTCGTCGGCCATGGCTTGAATCTCGTCCTCGCTGAGGCCGGTCAGGGCGGTGATGTTGGGCCAGTCGGCGGGCTTGCCGGAGACAGTTTCCACGAGCCAGTTGAGGGCGGTGCGCAGGCGGGCGTTAGCCGCTTGCTCTTCAGGCGTACCTTCGGGCGCTTCGACTTCCTCCCGCTTGGCAATGGCGTCCATGAGCAGCGAGCGCTGGATGCGCCGCTCGACCGTCGGCGCGAGTTGGGCGCGGAACTGGTCAGGGGTCATATTGGTGAAGCGCAGGTAATTTTCCAGGGTGAAGCCCATGCGCTGCATGGTCTCAGCCTGGCGCTCCATCTCGTCCTCTAGCTCGGCGGCCACCATAATCGGCGGGTACTTGATGACGGCCTGCTCGGCCACCGCCGTCAGGACTTTGTCCTCCAACTGGTCGCGAGCGTCGCGGGCGCGGCGCACGCCTTCGTTGATGCGAATACGCTCGCGCAACTCGTCCAGCGTCGAGACGCCGCCCAGCCCCAGCCCGGCGGCGAACTCGTCGTCCAGTTCGGACAACTCGCGTTCCTTGACGTCCCGAATCTCAACCTCGAAGTGGGCGGTCTTGCCGCGCAGCGCCTCGTGCTCGGCGTCTTCGGGGTAGGTCAGGTCGAATTCGCGGCTGTCGCCGGACGACATACCCACGACTTCGTCCAGGAAGCCAGCAGGGAACTCCTTAAAGTTGTCCTCGACCAGCCACACCTCTTCGTCGTGAACGTGAAACATCTGCTCGCCGTCCACCGTGCCATTGGCGTGCATGGTGACGCGGTCTTCGAGTTGTGCGGGACGCTCAACTGGCGTCCATGTCGCCTGCTCGGCTTGCAAGTTCTCCACAATCTCTTCGACGTCGTCCTCGGTGACTTCGGGGTCGTCTATCACGACGCGGACATTCTTATAATCGCCTGGGTCCACATCAGGCTTGAGGGGAACGAGAGCCTTGATGGTCAGCGGTTCGCGCGTGACGACTTCGATGCGGCCCGGCGCGAAGGGGTCGAGAGCGGCCTGCTCCACGGCTTCCTTGTAGACCTGGCCGCCGAGGTCATCCAGCGCGGCGTCGAAGACCTGGTCTTTACCGAGCATCTGGAGGACGATGTTATAGGGGGCTTTACCGGGGCGGAAGCCCGGGATGCGATAGCGTTGGGATAGCTTGCGCGCCGCCTGTTGCATGGCGCGCTGCACTCGCTCAGGTTCCACCTCGATCTGGAGGATGGTCTGATGGTCTTCAATCCCCTGCTGGGTAACGTTCAATTTAGGTAACTCCTTGGTGGGTAGCAATCCTTCACATTATAGCACAAGTGCGGCGAAATGGGGAAAGACGGGCGGCGAACCCAGCGACTCGCCCTGGGCCGACCTGTCGGTTGGCTCCTACCCGGCCCGGTCCATTGAAATCTTCACAGTTTCCGACTTCCCTGGTCTTGACAAACACCGCCAGCCATGATACACTGACGACACAGAACATTAGTTCTATTAGAAGGAGGGTAGTGTGCCAACGGGTACGCAATTGCGGTTAGCCCGCATTGCGCGTGGGTGGACGCTGGCGGAGACAGCGCGGCGGGCGGGCCTCGGCCTGTCCACCCTGTCGCGCCTGGAAAACGAGCGCGTCCGGCTCGCGCCGGACGTGGAGGCGCGGCTGATGGAAGTGCTAGGCTGGAACGAGGCGTTTGAGCGGCTGTTCCAGGACTTAGCGACCCAGGAGCAGCGCCAGCAGGGGGCCGATCTGGAGAAAGAGAAAGTGGGCCAGCAGGCCAGGCAGCAGGCTCCCCGTCACGCTGCGGGTGACGGAGAGTAGCCAGCCGAGACTGAGCTGGAACAGCAGACGGAGCAGCGTGTCCGTCAGCGTCGCCCCTGTGGCGGCCGCCTCGGCCAGGAGTGCGGGCGCGTACCACAGGCCATAGAGCAGGCCCGTGATGAACCAGGGCCACGCCTCAGCCATGACGACTTCGAGGCGGCTCTGGATCGCGCCGCGAAATAGGCTCTCATCCAGCAGAGCCACGGTGAAAAAGCTCAAGGCGATGGTCCACCCGGTCGCTGACGCGACGGGCGCCCCCTGAAGCAGGGGCAGAGCGCCGAGTAGGGCCATGACCAGGATGACCAGGCCCGCGATGCCCCCCCGACTGGGAAGCTGCCAGCCCCTAAGGCCCCCATGCCCGCGGCGGATAGCCGCCAAAAACCAGGGCAGGACCAATAAGACCGCCGCGCCGACAGTGATGTCGGGGCGGGGTGACCAGAGCCGGACCAGGGGCAGGCCCAATGTGTCAATCAACCCATAGTCCCAGAGGGGGAAGACCAGGGCGACGACATAGAGCAGCGCCGCATCGCCCAGGAGACGTTCGGGGCGGTCCCGTCGTCGTTGGGCCTTGGGGCCGGGCAGTTGCGCGAGCAGGACGGTCAGGGCGAGCGCGACGAGGGTGCTGAGGATGAGAGCCAGAGTATTCATGGACCTATCTTGAGCCGGGCCTGGCAGTATAGGAACCAGGCGCGCCACGTCATTCTAGCACGAAGGGGCCGCTTCAGGCAAAAGCGGGCAAAAAACCACCCGGCGGGTCGGCCCGCCGGGTGGTTGCTAGTCCTAGAGCGCTTCATCGTCTATTTCGTCGGCGACCAGATCGGTATCGTCCTCGCCCAGCATCATAAACTCGTCGCTACTCGCGCCACAGCCCGGACAGACGCGGGGAGGACGCAGGCCCATGTGAATGGCCCCGCACTGCTGGCACTCCCATTGCGACCCGACCGCCACGCTGGCGCTCTCGCGCAAGGGAGCCGCCGTGCTCTTGGCCGGTAGGCCCAGGTCCAGGTCGTCGTCCTCACTCTCCGCGTCCCACAGGTCTGCATCCTCGACGGCGACCAGTTCGACCGGATCG
>JAHCIP010000002.1 GCA_026129165.1 Anaerolineae bacterium | reverse complement strand
CGCTCTCGCGCCGCCGCTGGCCGAGGTCGAGCGGGCGCTCGTCCTCAAGGCCGTGCGGGCGATGGGCATCACCACGGCCCGCTGGGCTGCCGACTACTTTTACCTGCCCAAGACGCGCACAGCCCGTGTGATCGACGCGCTGGCCGCCGAAGGCCAATTGCAGCGCGCGACGGTCGAAGGCCTGGATGCGCCGGCCTTCCTCCATCCGGACAATGTCCCACTCGCCGAGGCCGCCCTGGCCGGGCAGTTGGTTCCCACCACTACTACGCTGCTCTCGCCCTTCGACCCCCTGATTTGGGACCGCGCTCGCGCCAGCGCCCTGTTCGGTTTCGACTACCGTATCGAGTGCTACACGCCCGCCCCCCAACGGCGCTACGGCTACTTTACCCTGCCCATCCTCTGGCGCGGGGCCTTGATTGGCCGGCTGGACCCGAAGGCGCACCGCAAGGAGGGGCTGTTCGAGGTCAAGGCGCTGCACCTGGAACCGGAAGTGGTCGTGACCGACGAGTTGGTTCACGACCTCGCCGCGACCTTGCGCGCCTGCGCCGCCTGGCACGCCACGCCCCAAGTCCACGTACGCCTCTCCAACCCGCCCGCCCTGGCCGCTTCGGTCAATGCGCTAGCCGCCTGACCCTCAAGAGTTTCGTTAATAGTTGTTAAGGGAATGAGGTTTGTGTGTCCCATTATCTGCCCGTCGCCTGCCTGTGCCTGCTGATGCTCCTCACCGGATGTCAATCGGCTCGGCAGGACGCCAAGGTCGCCCTCACCCAGGCGACCGAGCCGTCCCCGATCGTCAGCCCAACGCCGGTGGACGTGTCGCATTTCCCCCTTGTTCTCAAGGGCGTCACACCCTGGCCCTCGTTCACCCCTACGCCTACCCTGACTGCTACACCTACCCCCGTCCCCACCGCCACCCCGGCCTTCGACCCGGCCGGTCTACACCTACGGCTGGAGCCAGTGGCGAGCGGTCTGGCCTCGCCGGTCGGCGTGACCCAGGCGGGCGATGGCACAGGGCGTCTCTTTGTGGTCGAGAAGCGGGGAACAATCCGCATCGTGCGCGGCGGGACCGTTGTGGCGCCGCCCTTCCTGGACATTACGCCCCTGGTACGCTCAAGCGGCTTCGAGCAGGGGCTGTTGGGCCTCGCCTTCCACCCGCGCTATCGTGACAATGGCCTGTTCTTCGTCAACTACACCAACCGAGACGGCAATACCGTCATCGCCCGCTATCGGGTATCCAGCAACTCCGACCGCGCCGACCCTGACTCGGCCGTAACGGTGCTAGGCGTTGACCAGCCTTACAGCAACCACAACGCCGGCCACCTGGCCTTCGGTCCCGACGGCTACCTCTGGGTCGGTCTGGGCGACGGCGGGAGTGGCGGTGACCCCAGGGGCAACGGCCAGAACCCCGCGGTGTTACTGGGCAAGATGCTGCGGCTGGATGTAGACAGCGGCGAGCCGTATCGCGTCCCACCCGACAACCCATTTGTGGGCCGTACTGACTACCGGCCTGAAATCTGGGCCAGGGGGCTGCGTAACCCCTGGCGCTACTCCTTTGACCGCGTCACGGGCGACCTGTACATCGCGGATGTGGGCCAGGGCGAGTGGGAAGAGGTGAACTTTACCCCGGCGGCCTCGCGGGGCGGCGAAAACTATGGCTGGAAAATCATGGAGGGGACGCACTGCTACTCGCCCAGCAGCGGGTGCAACACCGCTGGCCTGACCTTGCCGGTCACGGAGTACAGCCACGACTTTGGCTGCTCGGTGACCGGCGGCTACGTCTACCGAGGGCGGTTATACCCGCATCTGTGGGGGGCCTATCTGTTTGGCGACTTCTGCTCCGGCCGGCTGTGGACGCTCTACCGCACCGCCGAGGGCCGCTGGGTTCGCACGGAGATGCTCCAGGCGGGCCACGACATTGCTGCCTTTGGCGAGGACGAGGCGGGCGAAGTGTACATTGTCTCGCTCAACCAGGGCCTCCTGGAGCGGGTTACGGTCGCGCCTTAGTATCCTAGACCTGACAGGTTTTCAAAACCTGTCAGGTCTCTAGGCAGTCGCAGAACTATGGTCGTAGGCCGAGGACAATGTGCATCAGGCGCAGCTTGAGGTCGGGGCGGCGGTTGGCGGCCCAGACGAGCAGGTTGAGCAGGGGTGGGTTGAGGCAGATGGCCCGCACTCGGTTACAGAACACGAATAGCCGCTGGAAGCGGGCGCGGAGCAGGTGGTCGTACTCGGCATGGCGAGCCGATGAGAAGTCGCCAGCGCCGAACATGGCAAGCAGGTGGCTCGCGGCCAGATGGCCCGACTCCAGCGCGTAGTCAATGCCCTCGCCCGTCAGCGGGTTGACCAGCCCCGCCGCCTCGCCCACCAGCAGGACATGGTCACCATAGGTAGGCGCGGTGGCGAAGTCCACCCGTAGCGGGTAGCCCTTGACCGGCCCGACCTGCCGGGCGCCGTCGAGCATCCGACGCAGCGGCGGGGTCTGGATAAAGTGGTCAAACGCCTGGCGGGGGTTGTCCGGCATCCAGCGCGCTGACCAGCCCGCCCGAAAGTAGCCCGCGCCGACATTGGCCGAGGTCGCGGACAGTGGGAAGACCCAGCCGTAGCCCGGCAGCGGGACGCCGTCGAAGCGGAGGTGCATGGTCGGCGGGGCGGCCATGCCCTCGAAGTAGGCGCGCGCGGCGAGCATTATCGGCGGGGCGTGGCGCAGGAGGCCCATCGTCAGCAGCAGCTTGTGGCTCGCCCCCGTCGCGACGACGGCCATCCGACCGCGAAACTGGTTTGCCTGTCCGCGCCGTTCCGCTTTGACCACCACTCCCCCCCCCTCGCGCTCGACTTGCACCACATGCATCCCGCCCTGGAACGCTGCGCCACTCGCCAGGGCGCGCTGGCGGATTGTGTCGTCCAGCACCAGACGCGGCACGACCAGGCTATAGACGTGCCAGGCGCCGACACGGGGCAACTGCGCCGCCACCGAGTGGCCCCAGGGCGCGAATACCTCCAGTCGGTCGAGGCGCTGCCCCTGTGTCTGGAGGCCGTCGAGCAGGCCCATATCGTCCAAGACGCGCAAGGCGCGAGGCGTCAGGCCGTCGCCGCATGTCTTGTCGCGCGGAAACGTCGCCTTGTCCAGGAGGAGGACGCGCAGGCCGCCCTGGGCCAGATAATGGCCGGTGGCCGAGCCGCCCGGCCCCGCTCCGATGATGATGACGTCGTAATGGTCGGTCATGGTCTAAAGTGCTGAGCGCTGAGTGTTGAGACGATAAAGCTTACCCGACTCGAGCCAGAGTGCAACTCTGGCCTTATCGTTTCTTCGACCAGGGGGACGGGGGTGCTATACTTGGAGCGTAGTGGGAAGCCTAGTCTTTTGACTACGAGGAGACGCTATGTCACTTGAACTGTTTCGCCTCGACCACCAGGTGGCGATGGTGACGGGCGCGCACCAGGGCCTCGGCCAGGCCATTGCCGTCGGGCTGGCCGAGGCGGGCGCCGATATTGTGGCTCTGGACCGGTCCGAGCCGACGGAGACGGGCGACGCGGTCGAAGCGCTGGGCCGGCGCTTCATCTGGCGGCGTGTAGACCTGGGGGTGGAGAGCGTGGCCGAACTGGCCGCTGTCGTGGATGAGACCGTCGAGCAGATGGGCCGCCTCGATATCCTGGTCAACAATGCCGGGACGATACGCCGCGCGCCGGCCGTCGAGTATAGCGAGGCTGACTGGGACGCGGTGATGCAGGTCAACCTCAAGAGCCTGTTCTTTCTGACCCAGGCGGTAGGCCGCCACATGCTCCACCAGGGTCACGGCAAAATCATCCATGTCGCCTCCGTCCTGTCCTTCCAAGGCGGCATCCTGGTGCCATCGTACACCGCCGCCAAGCACGGCGTGGCCGGGCTGACGCGGGCGCTCGCCAACGAGTGGGCAGCCCAGGGGGTGAACGTCAACGCCATCGCGCCGGGCTACGTGGAGACGTCGAACACGGCGGCACTGCGGGCTGACGCCGAACGCAAGCCGGCCATCACGGCCCGGATTCCAGCTGGCCGTTGGGCCGTCCCCGCCGACCTGGTGGGCGCGGCGGTCTTCCTGGCCTCCCGCGCCTCGGACTATGTACATGGGACGGTATTGAGGGTGGATGGGGGATGGCTTGGCCGCTAAGACCTGGCAAGCCAGGAGGAACTTATGCCGACGAGATTCGTGCGTGCTGGGCTAAGGAGGTGCGAGCTATGACCAGTATTGAGGGCCAACTCCTCGCGGCGCGCACCGACTTTGGGTGGCGGCTGCTGGAACGCCTGGTGGAGACAGCCGATGCCAACGTCTTCATCTCCCCAACCAGCATCGCCCTCGCGCTCACACTGATCTACACCGGGGCCCAAGGCGCGACTCGTAGTGCGATGGCGCGCACGCTGGGTATCACCGGTCTGGATGTGGATGAGGTCAACCGTGCGTACCAAACACTGGTCCACTCTCTCGTGGACAGTGGGCCGCAACGCGAGACCAGACTCGCTACCTCGCTGTGGGTGGCTGCCGGGCTGACGCTGCACCCAGACTTTGCCGCCCGAGCCCTCCAGAGCTACGACGCTTTCACCCAGGCCATCAACTTCACCGCCCGCGACGCGGCGTCCATCGTCAACCAGTGGGCGAGCGACCAAACCAACGGCCGAATAGCCGACCTGCTGACGCCCTGCGACGTGAATGCCTCGACCCTCATGGCGCTGCTGAACGCCCTGTACTTCAAGGGGCGGTGGCGCGTGCCCTTCGACCCGGCGGACACCACCCCGCGCCCGTTCACCCGGCTGGACGGCGTGCAGCGCCTCTGTCCGATGATGACCCAGACGGGCAGCTTCAGGTATGTCTATGTCTGGGAGCAGGGCTTGCAAGGCATCTACCTGCCCTATGGGGACGGGCGGGTGGGGATGATGGTCTTCCTCCCGGTTGAGGTCGTACCTCCGCTAGAGCTACACCGACGCTTGATGACGCGACCCTGGACGGAGTGGCTGGCGGCTTTCGATGAGGAAACAGGGACGGTTACGCTGCCGCGCTTCACGGCGGCTTACGAAGTCAGCCTCACGGCCGTTCTGACACACCTGGGGATGGGGATCGCCTTCGGAAGTCAGGCGGACTTCGGCGGGATAGTAGACGGCCCTGCCTACCTGAGTGAGGTGCGGCACAAGACCTTTGTCGAAGTGAACGAGGAAGGCGCTGAGGCCGCCGCTGCGACGGCAGTCATGATGGACCGCAGTCTGCCTTTCGAGATGCGCGTAGACCACCCGTTCTGCTGCGCCATCGTTGACAGCCACACGGGCGAGCCGCTGTTCATGGGCTATATCAACGACCCGGCCTGATGCCTGTTGTAGCCCTCGTCCGCGACGAACGACCTTTAGCGGCCCTTGCGCGCGAGGTACGCCTTCCACGTCTGTGCGATGAGGATATAGTCCTCGGGGCGGAGGCTCTCGCCTGTCGAGTCCATGCGGCTGACGTAGTGCAGGGATGGGATGCCCAGGTAGGGCTGGCGCTGGACATAGCCAAGCCACTGCTCGCGCTCCAGGCGCGGCCAGTTGTCCGTGTCAATCAGCCAGTCGGCGCTGGCGGCGCGGGCCACGCGGGCGCGGTGGGTCATGTGAGTCAGGATGTCGCCCGTGCTCAACGATTGGGCTGGCTCGAAGGCGTCCATGCTGTTGAGCCGGATCATATCCACTACATTGGCGAAGTAGGGGTCGGGGGTCTGGGTCAGCATAAGCGCGTCCGGTTTGATCTCTTTCGCCGCATCGGACAGGTGGGCGATGAGGTCGCGCAGTAGTTCCACCCCCCACGACTCACCCTCGGCGCGGGCGTCGCGGCCGTAGGGCGTGTGGTGGGTATAGTCCACTTTGAAGCCGTCGGCGTCCAGGTCGCCAATGAGATACTCAACCGCTGTGTTCAGCCGCTGCCAGTAGGCGCGGTTGGTCGGGTCCACGCTGCCCTCGGGCCACGGGCTGCCCTGGATCTGCTCCTCCGGCGGCACGCCCTCTGCATCCCACGCCTTCCACCACAACAGCACATGCCGGCCGGCCTCGTGCTGGTGGCGGATGAAGTCGCGCATGGCAGGCCATTTGGCCGTGTCAGGGCGCGGGTCGCCGTACTGACCCATCCACTTATCGTCAATGACAATGATACCGGGGTTGACCCCATAGGCTTCGAGTTGGGCGATCCAGCCCTCGTAGTTGGCCTGGGTGCTGTAGTCGGACGGCGGCTGCTGGCCGCCAGTCAGCTTCGCCAGCGCCATCTGCTCGCCCCAGCCGGAGAAGATGGGCGAGCGCCACCACAGCGCTGAGGGCTGGTTGTGCTGCGGGCAGTTGCCGCACAGGTTACGCCACGCGCAGCCAGCCTGGAGCGCATCATACTCGTCGCCGCCGCCAACCAGCGCCAGGCGTGGGCTGGTCCACTCACCGTCGACGGGCGTGTGTCCGGCGTAGTTCAGCCGCAGCTCAAAGCCATTCGAACCATCGTAGACATAATCTTCGAAATTGTAGCCGCCCGGCATGGCGCAGACCGACATGGACAGCCAGTTGGCTTCGGCCGGCCGCACGCAGAAGGTCAGCGGGGCGGGTGTGAAGGCGTAGAGCCAGGCTCCGGTTTGGCTGTCCTGGTGGTCGTGGACGCTGATAAGGGCGCGGGCATCGGGGTCGAAGTGTTGTTTGAGGCGGGCGGTGGGGGCGGGGGTAAACAGGCGATTGAAGTGGGGGATCGAGCGAACGGGACCGTCGGGCGTCGCGCCGCCGAAGTAATGGACGGCCTCAATCGCGCCTTCCCCCTGGACCCGAATATCCAGGTCAATGACTTCCTCGCGGCAGCGGAGGCGGACGACGCGCTGTCGCCAGCGGCTCGACTGACAGGCAATGGTGAACGTGACGTACTCGGGGCGTTCCTTGACCACCGGCGGCGAGACGCTCAGGGTTATATCAGGGCCCTCAACGGGGTCCACCGCGCCCGGGAGAAAGAGGCGCCCAATGGGCGCTCCCTGGCGGCCCAGCGTGGCCCACGTGCCATCCTGGGTATCTACACTGATGCTGTACTGCTCGGTCTCGACCACATACTGATCGCCACGACGTTGGACTACGGGCATGCTCACTCCACCTATCCGTTGACTGGTCTAGCTGGTTCTAGCTATTGGTTGAATTGGGGCGGGATGTCTTACGCAAGGCCAGCGCGGGCCAGAGTAATCGCCCTGTCAAGGTGGCTCTCACTGCCGTCGTTGGTCTGATGGCTGACCGAGACTGGCACGCCCCAGACTGTGCTGAGGCGCGCGCTCAACCAACCCAAATCGGTCTGACGTTCGGCCGACTGGCTCGCCATGCCAATGTGACGCAACTGGCCTGGCAGGGGGTCAAGCAAGACCTGGGCCTCTTCGACCAGGTGGTTGAAGAAGAATTCGGTCCCCGCCGCCAGGTCGTTGGGGTAGGCGGTCTGTACGATGACAATGCCGTCGAGGTCAGCGACAGCGATGGTGACTGTGTCAGAGATGGCAATACCAAGAAGAAGTGGGTCGTCCATAGAGGGAGTAGGGGTTAGGGAGTAGGGAATAGAGATTACGGATTACCAACTACTGACTACTGGCTACTGACTACGCAATTGGCTCACAGCATCTCGATGTCGTAGGTGACGAGTTCGACGTCCAGGCGCTCACGCTCGATCCAGTCCACGCATTTTTCGAGGATGGAGTGGGCATGGCTCGCGTCGTTGGAGACGACGGCCAGCCCAATGACCGCCGCGCCCCAGGCGTCGTTGAGGTCTACCTCGGCCGCCGAGACGCCAAATTCCTGCCGCAGCCGGGCCAGGATGGGCTTGAGGACGCTGCGCTTGTCCTTGAGCGAGGCGGGGCCAAAAAGGCGTAGTTCGATGGTACACGCGCCGATGGTCATGGCCATGAGGGGGTACGCTCCTCGACCGGGAAGCGAATGGCGTCGCGTAACTCCAGGCCGTAGATGCCCAACTTGTACACGCCGACATGCGCGCCGTCCAAGATGGCGAGGGTGTTGACGTGGTCGGTGTTACGCTTGTGAGTCTCCACCAGCCAGCAGCCCGAATTGACCAGAGACATCGAGGTGCGATTGTCGTCTAAGAGAACCGAGGCGATGCCGGAGCGGTGGGTGTGGCCGAAGACAAGCAGGTCGGGTGGCGGCACAGGGTGGGGCGTGTCGGCATCAATGAGGCGCAGCATCCAGCGGGCCGCGTCGCGGAAATGCTCGATATCCACCTGGGGCGTGCCGCGCTCGCGGAGCGAGCTTTCGCGCCGCAGCCGGCTGCGCATCCAGCCGAGGACGGTCCACACCCACCAGCGCCGCCAGCGCTGCACGCGCACCCACCAGTCGTGGAGACGGTCCGCGGCGCGGTCGCCGAGCGAGCCGGCGTAAACCATCTCGTAGAAGATGCTCACGCCGCGCTCCAATTCCTCGCGGGTGAGGGTCTGGATACCCACGCCCTCCAATCGCTTGAGAATGAACATCGGCACGCTGGAAAAAAGTTCGCCGCCGCGCAGGGTTGCCAGATGGTGGCCGTGGTGGAACAGGACGCGGCGGCCGGCGATGATGCGCTGGTAGTCGGGGTATTTGACCTGGAATCGGTCGCGCACTGGCTCCGGCAGGAGGCCGGCCAGGAAGGAGTCCGTGTAGGTGTGCTGGGGGCGGTAGCGGCGTGGCGGTGTTTCCCCACGCTTGAGGCACGTCATCTGCTCGTACTCGATATGCTGGACGAGCAGGTGGTAGTCATGGTTGCCGGGGACATAGGTGATGCGGTCCACGGGCAGGCTGCACAGCCGCTGGAGGAAGGGCGCGGCCTCCTGGACGGCGAGGCGGAAGGGACAACTCCACATCTCCCAGATGTCGCCCAGCAGCACGATTTCGTCCAGGGGACCTAACGTTTCCAGGGCGCGGATGAGAACGTCCAATGTCTCCAGGCCCGAACAGTAGCGTGTCTCATCCCGGCCGGTCGCGCCCAAGGTGGACAGCGGTTCGCCCAAGTGGGTATCGCTGATGACGACAACCGGTTTCTCAGCGCCAGCAGGCGCCAGCCGAAACATGATGAGCCTTTCTGGTAGGGACCGACCCCCGTGTCGGCCCGGCGCGAACACGCGGGGTCGGCTCAGGGCAAAACCAATCGCCCTAGGGCGAACACGGGGGGTCGCCCCTACGAGGCCACAGGCAGCCAACGGACCGCATCGAAGCACACTTCGAGCCGCGCCTCGTCGGCCTCGCCGGTCTGGTCGGTCAGCCGCACGACAGCTCCCTGCGTCCCAAAGGGGAACACCCCCAGCGATACCCACTCATCGTTGAAGCGGCTCTGGTCCACCGCCACGCTGGCCGCGCCGTCCTGGTGAGTGACGACATAGCGCGCCGCCCTGGTGGTGGCGTGAAAGCTGGGGATCCAGACCTGCACATCATAGCGGCCCGTCTGAGGCAGCCGGGGCCGCCACTCGCCCCACTCCGTTTCGGAACGGCTGGCAAACGTGTAGAGGGACGTGCCGTGCCAGCCAAAGTAGGAGGGGAACCAGTGGGCCGTGGCCGACCGGGTGAAGCTGCCGTTTTCCTGTTCCCCCGGCTCGCTGTCTACCACCACACCTTCGGTGACGAAGAGACCGGGGCGATGCTTGCGGGTGAACACAATCGTGTCGAAATAGTGATCCAGTACCCACTGGCGGTCCCGCACAAAGGGCAGCCAGGTGTTGGCCGGCAGGTCGGCTTGGCGAATCTCAAAGTGGAGGTGGGCTAGCCAGGCGTCATTGGCGCCCTTGCCAATGGTCCCCACCTGCTGGCCACGCTCGACCACATCGCCCGCCTTGACCAACCGCTCGCGCAAGTGAGCGTATTGCGACCAGACCTTTGTCCCACTGGGCAGGGTGTGTTCCATCAGGACGATATTGCCCCACGACGGGGTGAAGAAATCGGACATTGTGACGAGGCCGGCGGCGATGGCGTAGACAGGTAGACCAAGGTCCGCGTCCCCGGCGCCTGGGCCGTTCCAGTCCTCGCCCGTATGCCACACGCCAAACAGGCGGAAGTACTCGTCTCCGGCCAGGCCGGCGGCCGAGTTGTAGCCCTGGGGCGGCTCGCGCTGGTCACGCGGCCCTACGGGGTAATCGAAGCCGTCCACGCTAGGGACAAAGGGCCGCGCTCCCATGGCGAGCGGAACGGGCAGGGCGACGGGGAGCAGGGCATAGGCGCCGACAACCGAAGGCGACAGTTCGTGCGAGCTGGCCGGGCCGGCGCTGGCTGCGTCGCGCAGGGCCAGTCGCAAACCGGGGCGGCGTTCGAGCAGGTGGGCTGTCAGACGGTCGAGTCGCTCTGTGGTGCACTCGGCCCCCTGAGCGCCGGCTAGAGTGAACCCGGACAGGTAGACCGGCTTATCCTTGACCGCTGTGTTGCCAGCCAGCGCCTGGAGGAAGCGCTCGACTGGCTCAGCGACGGCGTTGAGGTCCAGCGGGTCAGGGCGGTCGGGCAGCGACGGCCAGCAGGCGACGGCGTCGAAAGGCGCGGCCGAGCGCGTGGCCTGCCGCACACCCTCCCAGGCCGTTGAGCCGACGCCAAAGGTAAGGGTCTGGCTGAGGTAGCCCGCACCGTCGGCGGCCAGGGCAATCGCGCCCGCGACGAGAACCGTCTCGCGGCCTCGCCCTTCGGCCTTGACAGCTTCATAGACGAGGGCCAGGCCGCGCGCAAACGCGGCGGGCGACAGCCGGCTGCGGCCGTTGGTGTCAATCTGGTTGGGGCCGGGCAGGACTTCAAACGTGTGGACGCGGTCGGCATAGCGGGCGACGACTTGAGCCGCGTGCTGGGCATATTGGCTGAACCACCGGGCGCTGCCTGGCTCGCCAGGGGCCAGGTCGGCCTCCAACAGGCCATAGACCGGGGCGCCCGCATTGACAAGCAAGGCGACCAGACCGTCATAGGCGGCCTGCCAGCCCTTCGCGGTGGGCGAGGTCCAGGGACCGAGGCGGAACGAGAGACGAATCAGGCCAGAGGGTAGAAGTGGGGGCATAGGGCGTCATCCGGTTGAACGAGCTTGATGCTACCTGTTCACTCTCCAAATTGTAGCACGGGGTCAGGCGTCCGCAAAACGGGGCGGGTCAGGGAGTAGCACGGCGTCACGGTTGCCTATGCTAGAGCACGGATGGGAAGGCTGGATGGATGAGGGTCTGACAGCGATTGTTATGCATATGCCTCTCACATCGTCTAAGATTTAGACAAGTTAATTCCACTCGGCTAAGGATTGTGAATCACAAACAGGTAGGAGACCGCAATGAATGAAAAGCAGGCCGATTTACCGCGTGTAGTGGTGGTGGGCGCTGGCTTCGGCGGCTTGCGCGTCGCCAAGCAACTCGTCCGCCAGCCGGTGGACGTGACCCTGGTGGACCAGAACAACTTCCATACCTTCCAGCCCTTGCTATACCAGGTGGCGACGGCGGCCCTGGAGCCGGAGGGTATCGTCTACCCCGTGCGAGCCATCTTTCGCGCGCCCAATATCCATTTTCGGCTGGCCCGCGTCGAGCGAATAGACCTGGCGGCGCGGCAGATCCTCACCAACACCGGCCCCCTCCCCTATGACTATCTCGTGCTGGCGGCGGGCAGCGTCACCAACTTCTTTGGCAGTCAGGAGATCGAGCGCCACGCCTTCGGCTTGAAGGACCTGCACGAAGCCGAGACCCTCCGCAGCCACCTGCTAACCATGTTCGAGCGGGCCAGTGTGACCACCGACCCCCAGGAGCATCAGACGCTGCTCACGTTTGTCATTGTCGGCGGCGGTCCGACCGGAGTCGAGATGGCCGGCTCGCTGACGGAACTCATCCACCAGAATCTGGTACGCGACTACCCCCGCCTCGACGTTCAATCGGCGCGGGTTATCCTGCTTGAAGCGGCCGACAGTCTGTTGGGAGCCTTTCCGCCGAAGCTGCGCGAGAACGCTCTGAAGCAATTGCGGCGCAAGGGGGTCGAGGTGCGGTTGGGGGCGATGGTAGCAGGGGCGGACGAGAACGAGGTGCGGTTGAAGGACGGGACGGTGATCCCTACCCATACGCTGTTCTGGGCGGCCGGGGTGAGAGCGGCGGACCTGGCGCAGGAGTTGGGCCAACCGACAGGACGGGGCGGGCGGGTCAAGGTGACGCCGACGCTGCAACTAGAGGCCGCGCCGAATGTGTTCGTGATTGGCGACATGGCTTATCTGGAGCAAGCCGGCCAGCCGCTGCCCCAGGTCGCGCCGGTGGCGATTCAGATGGGCGAGCAGACGGCGGCGAACATCCTGCGCCACCTGCGGGGTGAGACGCTGCAGCCCTTCCGCTACAAAGACCCGGGCAGCATGGCGACCATTGGCCGCAGCGCGGCGGTCGCCCAGGTGGCCGGCCTCCAGTTCACCGGCTTTACCGCCTGGGTCGTCTGGCTGTTCATCCACCTGATTCAGTTGATTGGTTTCCGCAACCGCCTGATCGTCCTGGTCAATTGGGCCTGGAACTACCTGCTGGCCGACCGGGGGGTGCGCCTGATTACCACGCCCCCACCCGCCGCCGAGGTGGACCACCGCGAGCAGGCGACGGGGTAAAGACAGGTCCTAAAGGTTTCGGGAACCTTTAGGGCCTGTCTTGGGCTAGGGCCTGGTCTGTATGGCTGGGCTGAAAGCCCGGCCGTTGCCATCCTGGGTGGGGGGCGATATGGGACCAGTGACGGGGTGGACATCGGGCTTGGGCTGGGCGAGCATGCGCACCATGTCACGGCCGCTCAGCCACCACTGGACACGCGGCCGCTCGTTCGGGATATCCATCTCGCTGACAGCGTCGGCCAGCGAGGTGAACTGGAGTCCCTCATCGCGCAGCCCGATGCACACCGCTTCAGGCCGGCTATCAGTCATACACTCCAGCAGGTGGCGCACAGCGCGGGCGGCCATACGGCTGCCCTGGATGCGGTCAAAGGGGGAGGGCGCGCCACCACGCTGGAGGTGGCCCAGGATCGCCGCTCGCGCCTCGTACATCTCGCCGCCGTCCTCTTCCAGGAGGCGCTGGATAGTGTCGGTGGTCAGGAAGCGCGACGCGCCGTCGCAGTTGATCACAATACCGCGCCGCTTGCCACGGGAGAAGCCCTGCTTCATGAGGGTGCTATCTTCCATCAACCGTTCCAGACTGATGCCCTCTTCGGGTAGGTAGACAATTTCCGCGCCGGTGGCGATGCCGCTCATCAGCGCCAGGAAGCCGCAGGTGCGGCCCATGACCTCGACGATGAAGATACGGTTGCGGGCAAAGGCGCTGGTCTTGATTTTGTCCACGGCTTCCACAATGGTGTTGAGTGCAGTATCCGAGCCGATGGTGAAGTCGGTGGCCGGTAGGTTGTTGTTGATCGTGGCCGGGACGCAGACAATGGGGATGCGCAGGGGGCGATGGCTGGCCGCCACCGACTGCATATCAAATGCCGCCTGGTAGCCTGTCCACCCGCCGATCACGAGTAAGCCGCCAATGTCGTGTTGCTGGATCACCTGGGCGATCTTGTCCCAGTCGTCTTCGGTCGGCACATAGCGCGAGGCCCCCAACTGGGTGCCACCCAGGGAGGACCAGTTGGACACGGTGCGCCACGTCATCTCCTCCACCCGTCCGCGGACAAACCCCTGGAACCCGTCGTGGACGCCCAGCACCCGTTTGCCGGCGTTGAGCGCAAGACGGACTGCGACACGCACGACGGCATTCATGCCCGGCGCGTCCGCGCCAGCGGTCATGATAGCGATGGGCTTGGCGGCGGCTGGCTCGTGCTCCGGGTTGGGCTGGCTCAGGGTGCTTGCCAGGTCCAGAATCTCGCGGAAGCTCGTCCCCCGCATCTTCAGCGCCGTGTCGTACTCGCCCTGTTCGATCATCTCGTTCACGGCGCGGCTCTTGCTTACCACTTCTGTCAGCGGAGTCGTGGCGACGCGGTTAGACCGCAAGCCAATCATACGCGGCGGGTCAGCCTGCCCATTGACCAACTCATCCACCGCCGCGACCCCCAGCCGCGTTGCCAGGATGCGGTCGAAGGTGCTGGGCGCCCCGCCCCGCTGGACATGCCCCAGGACGGTGGCCCGCGCTTCGACGCCGAGACGCTGGGTCATAATCTGGCGCAGGGTTTCGATACCGATGGGCAGCCCATTGTGGCGAGCGCCTTCAGCGACGATGACCATCGCGTGGCGGCGGCCCGCCTGGTTGCCAGCTTGCAACGCTTGGCCCATCTTTTCCGCCCACCGTCGTTCCAGGTCCTGTTCGGGGATCAGCACCCAGGAGCCAGCCCCAGCGAGCGAACTGTAGAGGGCCAGGTAGCCGCAGTTGCGGCCCATGGTTTCGACGACGAACGTGCGTTGGTGGGAGGCGGCGGTGCTGCTGAGGGCGTCGAGGGCCTGGACGATGTTGCGGAGGGCCGTGTCTACACCAATGCTCATGTCGGTGCCATACAGGTCGTTGTCAATCGAGCCGGGCAGGCCGATGACCGCCAACTCGTCGGATGCGCTGTCCGCGCCGGGCGCGCCCTCAGCGCGTAGTGTTTGCAGGTGGCTCGGCCACTCCCGCGAGAACAGGTCGGCGCCCGACAGCGAGCCGTCGCCGCCAATAACGACCAGCCCGTCTATGCCTAATTCGACGAGATGCCGCGCGGCGGCCAGACGGCCCTCTGACTTACGGAACGCTTCAGAGCGGGCCGTGCCCAGGATGGTTCCGCCCTGTTGGAGAATGCCGCCGACATCATTCCAGTCCAGGACTTGGATCATCGAGCCGCCGCGCACCAGGCCCTCGTAGCCTTCGTGAACACCATAGACTGGCACCCCGTGGTCAAGGGCGGCGCGAGTAACAGCGCGAATGGCGGTATTCATGCCAGGGGCATCACCGCCTGAGGTGAGCAGGGCTATTCGTGAGACTGTCATATGACCTCCTCGGTCGTCCAGCGAACCCATGTCACCTGCCAATTATACACGTCCGCCTCTGGTATGCAACGTTGCAAGCGCTTGAACGTATGGTATAATGGGGGTGACGGCGTGATGCGTAAGCTAGATTGGTAGGTGGTATGCGAACGACACTCAGACGATGGCTATTAGTTCTGACAGGCGTGGTGTGTCTGGCGCTGCTCCTGGTGGGAACAGGCCAGGCCCAAAGCTCGGTAGTCAACTATCCCCGCTACGACGTGAACTACGCGATTCAGCGGGACGGTAGTATCTTGGTCAGTGAGACCCAGACAGTGGACTTCCAGGGCACATCGCGTCGGCGTGCTTTCACCGAGATTCCGCTGGTCAAGATCGAGGACATGACCGATATCGCGGTGAGCGAGCCAAATGGCCCGGCCTACGCGCGGGGCGATGCCCAGGCGGCGAATACCTATCTCTTTAACCGGCGCACAGCGGCCAACGGCGACCCGGTCATGCGCATCGAGTGGGCCTTCCAGCCCACCAGTACACAGCGCACGTTTATCCTCCAGTATCGGCTGCTGGGGGCGTTGCGCATTGCCGACGCGGGCGACCAGTTGTACCTGGCCGCCATCCGCAGCGGCCGCGCTGGCCCCATTGGGGCAAGTACGATTACGATTGCCCTGCCCCAGGCGGTCAATGCGAGTGATATTCGCGCTGAGGGCGCCCTGGATGGCCGCAATACAACGGCAGGTCAGGTCAGTGGCGGGCAGACCGTCACCTACACCCTGCGCAATATCGCGCCTGATGCCCAGTACGAAGTGCGCGTCCAGTTCCCGCACGGGCTGGTGACGGCATCGCCGCCGCGCTGGCAGGCTGCCGCTGAGCAGCAGGAACTAGCGACCGAACGGCAGGCCAACATCGCTGCCGTCGTCAACCTGGCGAGCCTGATTCTGGCCGGCTTCATCGCTGTAGGCGGCGGGCTGTTCGTCCTGGTCACGTTCATGACGCGCGGCCGCGATCCCCAAGGCCAGGCCCTGGCTCGCAACATGGTCGTGCGCGAGCCGCCGTCAGACTTGCCGCCGGCTGTTGTCGGGACGCTGGTGGATGAACGAGCCGACGAACGGGATGTGGTGGCGACGCTGATTGAACTGGCGACGCACAACGTCATTGGCATCCAGGAAGAAGCGAACCAGGAACTGCTCGGCTCTAATCAGGACTTCCGCTTCACCCTGCGCGAGGGCGTGGACCTGAACCAGCTACGCCCCTTCGAGGTGACGCTGTTGCGCGCCCTGTTCGGCGAGGAGCGCCAGTTCAAGATGTCGGCCATGAAGGGCAAGTTCTACGCCTCCATGCGCCAGTGGATGGATGACCTCTACAAAGAGGTGACGGAGACGCGGCTGTTCATCGCCAACCCTGAGGCGATCCGCAAGCGCTACTCGGGTATCGGCGTGGGGGTGATTGTGCTGGGCGGCCTGGTCGCTATGCTGGGCGTCTGCCTCAGCGGGCTGGGCGGCCTGTCGTTCCTGCCCGGCCTGAGTATTGTGGGCCTGGGCCTCCTGTTCCTGCTCATCGCGCCGCATATGCCCAAGCGGACGCCCGAAGGTGTGCGCCAGGCGACTCAGTGGCGCGCCTTCCAGGACTACCTGGCGAACATCCAGAAATATGAGGGCGACCAGGCGCCTCAGCTGTTCAACCGCTTCCTGCCCTACGCGGTCGCGCTGGGCGTTGACCAGACCTGGGTGCGCAAGCTGGCGGCGGTCGGGACACCCGCTCCGCCGTGGTTCCAACCGGCCGCCAATTGGGGCCCTGGCTTGCCTGGTCCCTACACGACTGGCCCCGGCCCGGTCATTATTGTGCCGGGCGGGGGGTATGGGCATGGACGCCGCCATGGCGGCTATGGTCCTGGCGTCCCCGGCGCACCAGGGGCACCGGGCGCCCCCGGCGGAGCGGGTGGCTCCGGCCAGCCACCCAGCCTGGACGATGTGAGCGATAGCCTGCTCGACATGCTCAACCGCGCCGGGCGCTCGCTGTCGTCGGGAGGCTTTGGCGGTGGTGGCGGCTGGAGCAGTGGCGGCGGGGGCTGGGGCGGCGGGGGTGGTGGTGGCGGCGGATCGAGCAGTGGGTTTGAATAAGAGGGATGGTCTATGACGAATCAAACAGGCATGACCGGGCGTCTCCTGTGGATCATTGCTGCGGTTCTAGGGGTCTCAACAGTGGCGTGGCTGGCCTTTGCTCAGCCCACCGCGGCGGGAACTATTCTATGCCTCGGGCCAGCGTTGGTGGTTATCGCGGCCCTGGTCGTCAGCGGCGTATTCCTCAACCGGCGCGGCGTGGTCGAGGAGGTCGAGACCAAAGCCTTTGAGCAGGAGTCGGCCTGGCGCGACCAGGAACGTCGCACCCGCATGTACGTGGCCGAACGGTTGGAGCAGGCAGCGTCGCGTCTGAGCGCGAATGAGTCGGCCCCCAAGCCCTTCCTGGCTGAGCTACGCGGTCTAGCCGGCCGGCTGCGACGGCCCGGCTACGAGCAAGGCGTCGCGCCGAGCATCAGCCAGGCCCAGTTCCAGACGCTCCAGAGCCTGGATAGTAGCCTGATGGCGAAGGCCGACGAGCTGGACCGCGCCACCGACCGCTGGCTGGCGGGCGACCACACCGCCCTCGAAACGGGCGCGGCCCAGGTGCGCCAGATGGTGGACCGCCGTATGGAAGTCCTACTCGGTGAGACGCAACTCAAGACGGCCCGCGAGGTGCTGGCCGGTGGGCAGTCGCCGTTGCAACGTGGTACGATTGGCGGGTTGAAGGTCAATGATGCCGTCTCGGCGGGTGGCGTGGATTATTCCGTCACGGGGCGGCTGCTGTTTGATGACCGAGGGGTGCAGTGGAGTCGTCTCCAACTGCGCTCAGGCGAAGAGGAACGCTGGCTGCTGACGCTCAACGGCGGTGTAGACAATTACTGGCTGACGTCGAGCCAAGCGCCGGCGGGTCTGTTTACCGCGAGCCAGTGGTCTTCAGGGGAAGACCTGGTCTTGCGCGGCCAGGGCACGGCTGAGGTGTCCCTGGAAGGGCTGGGCGGCGAACGGCGCGGCCTGTTGATAGATTACCGCCGCTTCTCCGGGCCAAATGATACCATCCTGTGGGCCGAGCGCTGGCCCGACGGCCAGACCTTCGCCTTCAACGGCGAGCGCGTCGGCCAGTACGAACTAGAAGTCTACCAGCAAAAATAACATAGGTTTGCCGACCAGGAGGACAGGCTATGGCAATACTGGATCGCATTGGGACGATTATTCGCGCCAACCTCAACGACATGCTGGACAAGTCCGAAGACCCGGAGAAGATGCTGGACCAGATTCTGCGGGATATGAAGTCGGCCATCGAGGAGGCGCGCGCCCAGGTCGCGGAGATGATCGCCCAGCAGCGCATGATCGAGGCCGATGTCCAGCGCGCGACGGCGATGGTGAATGAGTGGGACGCGAAGGCGCGGGCGGCGGTGCAGCAGGGCCGCGACGACCTGGCGCGCGATTCGTTGCGCCGCAAGGCTGACTACAAGAAGAACCTCGACCTGTATCAGCAGCAGTTGGACACGCAGCGCAGCCTGGTCCAGAAGCTTAAGGATGACCTGGCGCAGTTGGAGTTCAAGTATGACGATGCGCTGCGCCGCCACGACGAGTTGATTAATCGCAGCCGCCGCGCCGCCGCCCAGCAGCGCCTCTCACAGCAGGCTCAAAAGTTCAATTCGATGGATCCCACATCCGAATTGTCGCGTATGGAGGCCAAGATTCGAGGCCAGGAGGCTCAGGTCGAGGCCGACCAGGCCCTCCAGGGCATGTCGCTCGACGCCCAGTTCCAGGAGCTAGAGCGTAGCGGCGACGTTGAGGACGAATTGGCCCGCCTCAAGAGCGAGAGCAGCGCACCCGCGCCCAAGAAGCCCAGTGGCGGCGACGCGTACCCCTCGTGACGGCGACGGAGGGCGGACGGCGGAGGATTAGGGATGGGGGACGGCACCAGAAGGCGGTAGGCAGAAGGCTGACCGCTGATCGCTGGAGGTAGTGGCAGCCCTGGCGTTCAGGCTACGGGGCCTGCCGACACAAGCAGGCCGGCGAGAGCAGACAACGGATCGCTGTTAAGACCGAGGGACAATGGGCGCAACACCACGCTGTCCCTCGGTCTTCGTGCTTACAAACTAAAATTCACCGCTTCGTGTCTTCGTAGCCTTCGTGCGCTTGGTGATACACCTTGTGGGGCGACAGGTGGACATGACCATCACGTCTGGCTAGTCGCCCGGCTCGGCTACGTTGCCAGGGCGTGGGGGCAGGGCGGCTGGGCGAGAGCGCCGCCAGAGGGCGACCAGGCCGAGGACGAGGAGGACGGGCAGGGCCAACGGCAGGCCAACGAGGAGCGTCCAGATGGCCGCGTCGGCGAGGCGCTGGGCGAGGCTGACGGTGACCTTAGTGGCATCCCGAGCCGTGTCGCCGGGGTTCCAACCTGGGAGCGGGGTCGGCGTGGGCGTGAGCGTCGGTGTCGGCGTCACCGTCGGTGTGGGCTGGGTCACCCGCAGGTCAATGGTGATGGTGGACAGCGCGGCGCGGTTCTTGGTGAACTCCATACGGCCCTTGAGTTCCTCCAACTGGCGCTGGATGTCGGCCAGTTGCTGATTAACCCGCAGCGCCTCTTCCACCGTCTTGGCCTGGTCGAGGAAGGACCGAATCCGCGCCTCAGTCGCTTCCAGGTTGCGCCGCCGCGATTCCATGTCCACCAACTGATCGGTCACGTCCTGGCTGGCAATCTGCCGGCTGTCCAGCCGGCCGCCAGGCAATTCACTCAGCCGTTTGAGGGCTTCCTCAAACGTGTTGACTGGCACGCGTAGCACGACGGTGGCCGTGCGCTTGATGCCCGCCTCTTGCGTCCGCTGGTCCAGGATAAAGCCACCCAGTGAGGCGGCCAGCGCGATAATCTGGTCGGTGGCGCGATCCACATCGTCCACTGAGATCTGAAGCTGGGCGGTCTTGATGATATCGCGGTCCACCTGGGTCAGCGCGGCTAGCGTGTTCGACTGGGCTTGGTCAGCGGCTTTTGCGGCTGGGGCAGCCGTGGCAGCGGCCTTTGGCCCTTCCACCGCTGCGCCGCCCCCGACTCCCCCGGCTGCGCCAGGCGGGGGGGCGTTTTGGCGCAGAGCCTGGGCGGCCGGCGCCTGGGCGGGCGCGGCGGGCAGGCCAGAGGCGGTGGCCCCTTCGGTGCGGACACCCTGGTCAGCAGTGGGCGCTACTGGACCAGCGGGCGGGGCAGCAACCTTCGAGCCGAACTGGCAGCCAGCCAGAAGAACCAGCAGGGCCAGCAGGCTCAGCCAGCGGAGCGAGGACATGTAGCGCATGGGTCTCCTCCTTGTCATTCTCTCCATCAACGAGGACAATCTGGTTATGAGACGTGACAGGGGGGAGAAGAGTTCCAGGTGAGCGCTCGATAAACCCTCTGGCTTGACAGTCGGCCCTACGCGGCGGTACACTTTTGGGGACAATCTGGGCCAGCGGAGGAAGAATGTCAGAGTTGCTCAGCTATATGCAGCGCCACACCGATGAAATCGTCGCTCTCGTGCGGCTGCTCGCCGAACACGAGTCGCCTACGGCTCACGACCCGGCCGAGAAGGCGGCGTCTGATCACCTGGCGACGTATCTGGAGGGGATGCTGACGGGATATGGAGCCGAGGTGGAGCGGCTCCCCCAGGCCGTGCGCGGCGACCATCTCGTGGCCCGCTGGGGTCAGGGCGAGCGTCCGACCCTGATTCTAGCCCACTATGACACTGTCTGGCCGCTCGGTACGCTGAATAGCATGCCTGTGCGCGTGGTGGACGACCAACTACGTGGCCCAGGCGTGTACGATATGAAAGGTGGCTTCGTGCTCGGCCTGATGGCCGTTCGCTGCCTCCGCGAGATGGTCCGTCTCCATGGTCCTGTCACCTTCCTCATCAACAGCGATGAAGAGGTGGGCAGCCTGACGAGCCGCAGCCTGATTGAGAGCGAGGCACGCCGCAGCCAGGCCGCCCTGGTTCTCGAACCGGCCCAGCCCCCCAACGCCGCTCTAAAGACGAGTCGCAAGGGGGTCGGGCGGTTCCATCTGAAGGTCATCGGCCAGCCCGGCCATAGCGGGTGGGTAGCCGAGTATGGTGTGAGCGCGGTGGAGGAGATGGCGCGGCAGGTGGTGGACCTCTATGGCCTGGCCGATCACGGCCGGGGCACGACCATCAATGTCGGGGTCATGCAGGGCGGGACGCGGGCCAATGTGATCGCCGCCGAGGCCGTGGCGGACATTGATCTGCGGGTGACCAACAAAGCCGAAGGCGAACGGATGACGGAAGCGATCCTCAACCGCCAGCCATTTAATCCAGGGGCTAAAATCGAGGTCAGTGGTGGTCTCAACCGCCCCCCCATGGAGCGGACGCCTGGTACTGTTGCCCTGTTTGAGGCCGCGCAGCGAGTAGGGGAAAGCCTGGGCCTGGCCATTACCGAGAGCAGCAGTGGCGGTGGCAGCGACGGCAACTTTACCTCAGCCATTGGTGTCCCCACCCTGGACGGGCTGGGTGTCGTGGGTGGCGGGGCGCACGGCCACGACGAACACCTGCTGGTTAGCCAGCTGGCCGCACGGGCCGCACTGGTCGCAGGCGTCCTTGAGGCCGTCACTTCTGGCCGGGTAGGGCTGCCATGAGCTGGATGGGCCGCCTCTTTGGTCGGCGGATGGAGCCAATGCCTCAGGTGCGGACGGCTCTCACTGAATTGTCGGTTTGGCTGGAGACGCCAACGACGGGGTATGAGAAGAAGGTGGCCCAGGTGATGGAGGACCTGGCGAAGGCATGGCGCGTGCCTGTGCGTGAGGAGTCGGCGCGAGGGGTGGTGGCTTTTCTGGAGGACCGTCTACTCAAACTTCAGACGACGACGACGGGTTTGACCATTGAGGTAGATCGCCAGACTGACTGGTGGGAGACGCCGGCCGGCCACATCTTTAGCGTCCAGATTCGGTTTGACCGTCAGATGGTGGGCGACCAACTCATCAGCGGGCGCATGTATCAGGTGGGACGTACCGGGGCGAACCGCTATCTGGTCGTAGGCAAGTAGGAGAGACTATTCCACTTCTAGCCACGGGTCCGCCACCCAACCTGTCACCCCTTCGCCCTCCACCTGCCACCAGCGGAAACTGTCGGCGTACTGCGGCCCGGCGGTGATACGCGCCATGGCGCCCTCAGTCAGAAAGCCTACGGGCGCTGTGTTGACCCCGGCCCCAGAGCGAACCCGCAGCCCGGCTCCCTGAGTCTGTACCACACGCACCGCCACCCCGACGTGGAATTGCGCGCCTGTAGGCGTGGCGGTCGGTGGGGCGGCGGGGGCCGCGCCCAGATTCGGCATGGTCAGGGGCGGCAGCCAGCCGGTCTCCGCCGCCATGGCCCACCCCATGCCCAACATCGCTCCAATCAGCAGCGCCAACGCCGCCGCCAACTCGACTCGAACTTCGGCCAGCCCCTGGAAATGGCGCAGCATCCGCCAGCCGGTGAACAGGACCAGCGGCCACACCAGCCAGCCTAGCCAGGACGGCCCCAGCGCCGTGAGGGCAATTGGCCCGACGGCCAGAATCAACACCGTCGCCAGGGCGTAGACGAGGGCGCCGGCCATATGCCACGCTAGGTTATTGGCCGCTGGCGAGGCGCCGGCCGGGACAGGGGCGATCGCCCCGACCGGCTGCCCCGTGGAGGGTGTATCAAAGGTAGCGGACGCCGGAGCAGGCGTCGAGAGGAGTGGGCTGAGGTCTTCTGTGTCTCGCCCTGGCGTGACAGGTGAAGGGGCTGGAGGCTCCACTAATTCGTAAACTCCTGGCTAAACATCAACCCGCGCAGACCGCCGTCCATCGCGCCGATGCCGATACGACGGAATGACGGCGATAGGATATTCGCCCGGTGACCGGGGCTGTTCATCAGCCCGCGCATCGCCGCCTGCGTAGTAGGCGCGAGGGCTAGATTTTCGCCTGCTGTCAGGTAACGGATGCCGAACTGGTCCATGCGGTCGAACGGTGAGAGGCGGTCCGGCGTATAGTGGGAGAAGTAGCCGCGCTGGAACATATCACGGGAGTGCGTCTGCGCCAACGCACGCAGCCGGTCGTCCATCACCAGGGCCGCGATACCCACTCTCCCCCGTTCCTCGTTGACCAGCCGCAGCATCTCCTCCTCGGCGTCCAGCGCGGGCCTGGGGTCGGCCACGCGGTAAGGCAATTCCAGGAAGGCGTCGGTTTCCGGGCGTACTGTCAGGAAGTTGAGCGTCTCAGCAATAGCATCGCCAAAGACGGGCCGCAGCCGGCCTTCGACCTTGGTCGTCCACTCCGCGAGGGGGCGGCCGAGCATGGACGACGGCACAGCCGAGGCGAGGGGCAGGTCCGTCGGAGCTACGCTTACGAGTGTGACGACCAGGGCGGCTACCAGCAGGCCAGACAGGGCGGCGGGCAGCAGGCCGAGCAGTCGGTTCAGCCACGAATGGTGGACCTGGCGCGGCAAGGCCCCCAGGATCAGCCCGGCTATAATCCAGAATATACTGGCCGCGACAATGCCCGCCAGCAGGAAGCCGAGCGGTCGGCCGTAGACTTCTGGGATGCGCCATTGGCCCGCCAGCCACCCGCTGAGGCGAAGATAGAATCGCCACCCCGCCCAAAAGATGAGCGCCAGGCCCACCAGGTCGAGCGTGACACGTAGAAATCCTTCGTACCACCCTCGGGCCAGATATACCACCACAATCAGCACGACAATCAAGTCAATCCAGTTCAGCATACCTCAATCCTAGCACGGACCCTACCGCCGGTCAAAGTCTTGTGGCATCTCAGGTGGGCGCGGCTTAGGCGTCCCAAGCCGGGTTGATGTATAATAGAGGGGTTGTGAACCACTTGTAGCATCTCCAGGAGACAGGGTGTATGGCGACTCCCCTTGAGCATCTGACTGACCCAGACCTGACGTTTGACGCCGACTTCCCCCTCGGCTTAACCTTTGACGATGTGTTGCTCGTCCCGCGCCGGTCAGCTATCCGGTCGCGGGGAGATGTCAGCACCGCCACGCAACTCACGCCTCGTATTCGTCTAGCGATTCCCATTGTCAGCGCCAATATGGACACCGTGACCGAGTCGGCGATGGCGATTGCCCTCGCCCGCGCTGGTGGACTGGGAATCATCCATCGTTTCAATCTCCCCGAACGACAGGCGGCCGAGGTCGCTAAGGTTAAGCGGGCCGAGAGCTACGTCGTCGAGTCACCCTACTCTATCGCCCCGACCGCTAGCGCGGCCCAGGCCCGCCGCTTGATGCGGCAGTGGGACACAGGTGGACTTATTGTCGTAGAAGAGGGCCTGTTAGTGGGCATCCTCACCGCGCGTGACCTGTTGTTTGAGGACGACCCTAATGTTGTGGTCCGCGCCGTTATGACGCCGCGCGACAAGCTTATCACCGCCCCGCCCGATACGACCATCGAAGCGGCCCAGGCCATCCTGCATCGGCACAAAATCGAGAAGCTGCCGCTACTGGACGAGGGCGACCGCCTGGTGGGGGTGATTACCTCCAAGGACATCCAGAAGCGGCAGCAGTTCCCCCTGGCAACTAAGGACAGTAAGGGCCGGCTGCGCGTCGGCGCGGCGGTGGGCGTGCGCCCTGGCTACCTCGACCGCGCCGAACTGCTCATCAAAGCTGGCGCTGACTGTCTGGTGGTGGACATCGCCCACGGCCACTCCGACAATGCAATTGACGCTGTGCGTCAATTGCGCCGCCATTTCGGGGCGGACGTGGACCTGATAGGCGGCAATGTTGCCTCAGCCGAGGGCGTCGAGGACCTGGCCGAGGCGGGGGCGGATGCCGTCAAAGTGGGTGTCGGCCCTGGCTCCATCTGCATTACTCGCATCGTCACCGGCTTCGGCGTGCCCCAACTCAGCGCCATTCTGGAGTGCGCCGCGGCCAGCCGCCGCCTGGGCGTGCCTATCATCGCCGATGGCGGCGTCCGCGCGTCGGGCGACCTGGTCAAGGCGCTGGCCGCCGGCGCCCAGACCGTCATGATTGGCAGCCTGCTGGCCGGCACCACCGAAAGCCCAGGCATGACGGTCATGCGGCGCGGCCGCAAATACAAGGTCAGCCGGGGCATGGCCTCGCTGGCCGCCAATATCAGCCGTCAGGGCGTGGAGCCAGGGGACAAAGCGCCGGAAGAGGTGGACTGGCAGGCCGTGGTGGCCGAGGGCGTCGAGGCCGTGGTGCCCTATCGAGGCGATGTGGGCGAAGTGCTGGGTCAAATGGTTGGCGGCCTGCGGTCGGGCCTGAGCTATGCCGGGGCGATGACCATTGACGAACTCCAGACCCAGGCGCGCTTTGTCCGCATCACCCAGGCTGGCGTCAAGGAAAGCGGCCCGCACGATGTAGAGTTAACGTAAGATAGGCTGGCACGATGTTGAAGCCCTTTGTCCCTAACCTGCTTGTCCACGCCGTCCACAACATCTCGCTGGATGAACTACGCGCCCGCGACATTCGCGGCCTATTGTTCGACCTGGACAATACCCTGCTGGCCCATTATGGTAACGAGTTTACCGCCGAGGTCACGGGCTGGATACAGCAAGTCCGTGACCAGGGCTTTCAGGTGTGTATCGTGTCCAACGGTCCCTCCCACCGCACGCTGCTGCTGGCCGACAAGCTGGGCGTGCCCGGCGTGCCCCGCTCCGGCAAGCCTCGCCGGCGCGGGCTGCGGCGGGCGCTGGATCAACTGGGTCTGACACCGGCCCAGGCGGCGATGGTGGGCGACCAGATCTTCACCGATGTCTGGGCCGGCAACCGCCTGGGGCTGTACACCATCCTGGTTGCTCCCATTGAGGTGCGCGAGCCGTGGTTCATCCGCATCAAGCGGCTACTGGAAGTGGTAGTCTTGCGGCTAGCAGGGGTACGGGAACGAGGCTAACGGAAAACTGACGATACGCCACCCCAGGGGGAGACACGGCCATGCGAAAACACAAACTCATCCTCAATCCGTGGGCCGGGCGGGGGGCCGGTGGTCGCATCCGCGCCGCGCTGCTGGCCCAGATCGCCGCGCATGGCCTCCAGGCCGACCTGGACGTGACGGAAGGGCCGCGTGACGCCATCCGACTGGCCCGCCACGCCGCCGAGAGCCACGATGTTGTCGTGGCGGTGGGGGGCGATGGGACAGTGCACGAGGTAGTCAATGGGCTGGCGCAGGCCGCCAACGGAGGTGAGACGGCGGCGCTAGGCGTTATTCCGGTCGGGACCGGCGACGATTTTGCCTATATGATCGGTCTGGCGAGGCATGGCGTCGAGCAGGCTGTGACGCGGCTGGCGGCAGGTACGCCGCGTCTGGTGGACCTGGGCCGCGTGAACGAGGAGTACTTCGCCAACGAGGTGGGCGTTGCCTTCAGCGGTCAGGCGAATATCGAGAGCCGCAAGATCAGTGCGCCGCTTGGTCCACTGGTCTACCTCATCGCTGTGTTTCGCTGCCTGGTCGGCTATCCCCTCCCCCACCTGCGTATCGCCTGGGAGGGCGGCTCGGTCGAGCGTGATATTCTCCTGGCCTCCATTGCCAATGGCCAACGCACCGGCGGCCAGTTCTGGATCGCGCCCCAGGCCGATATTGCCGATGGCCAATTCGAACTGGTCATCGCCAATGCCATCAGCCGCCTCGAAATCCTGCGCCTGTTACCTAAGGTGATGAAGGGGACCCACATCTATGAACCGCCGGTGTCCGTCGTCCGCAGCGCCTGGGTAACGATTGACGCACCCGTCGGCATTCCTGTTCATGCCGACGGCGAACTGCTGTATAGCCACGTCAAGCATCTGGACTTCGAGTTGCTGCCCCAGAAGCTGCGCGTCATCGCCTAGCCGCCTATGCCGTTCCTCGTTACCCCTGGCGTCACCCAGTGGTTCCGTGTTGTTCTAATCGTGGGAGTGGCTCTCGTGGTCCACCCTCTGGTGAGGCGTGCCCTGAAGTCGTGGCTGTCACGAACGCGCCGCCCCATGAGTGTGGCGCGTCAGACCACCCTGCGTTCGCTCCTCGGCCACGCCGTCACCTTTATCATCGCCGTGGTGGTCTTCACCCTGATTCTGGCCCAATTCACGGGTTTAGCCGCGCTTCTTACCTTCCTGGGTTTGTTTAGCGCCGGGTTGGGGCTGGGCGCGCGGCCCCTAGTCAGTGACTATCTGACTGGATTTACGCTCATTTTCGAGGATCAGTTCAGCGTGGGGGAGAAGATTGAGGTGGCCGGCGTGCAGGGCTATGTCGAGAATGTTGATCTGCGCACCACCCGCCTCCGCGCCGACACCGGAGAATTGTATATCATCCCTAACGGAGATGTGCGCAATATTCGTAACTTCTCCCGCGCCAGTTTCTCACCCGCGACGGTGACAGTCACGGTACCCAGTGAAGGGTTGCCCACGGCCCTGGCGCGGCTTCAGCACGTGGTCCAACGCGTCGAAGCCTTGTTTCCTGACCTGGTTGAGCCACCCAAGCTGCTGAGCGAACACGGCGTTGTGGGGACAACGACCGACCTCACCCTTGTGGTCAAGGCTCCATTTGGCCGTGGGCCAGAGACCCGCACGCGCATCCTTGAACTGATCCACGCTGAACTTGGCCCTGTGCTGGCTGTCGCGGCCCACGATCCGCCAGTCACCGCCCCGACGCCCACCCCGTCGTCGGCCCGCGACCCTCTCGCGTAGAGACGCGAATATACTACACTCTATCTCTCCAGGAATTATCTCGACATAAAATTACGGGGGCGCTAGCATAGGCTCAGCGTCCCCCGCTTGAACTGTGGAGTCCCCGTAGCAGTGGTTACTTCTTGAGGATGACCTCAGCGCTGAAGTCGAGCTTGACGACGGGCGCGAGGGGGTCGTTGGAGGCCACCGTCACCCAGGCATTGACGAGGGTGTTCGCCTCCTGGTATGAGGAGGGATCAAACTCGACCCGGAAAGAGGTTTCACCCCCTGGGGGGACGTTGCGGTCACCGACCAGGGCCGAAGTACACCCACACGATGAGTTGACAATGGAGATGTCGAGTTGCTTCTTGCCGATGTTCTTGATCTGAAAGGTGCGCGTGACCTTGCCGAGCTGGGTGATCTTGCCAAAGCTGTATTGATAGTTCGATGTGGCTAGCTCCGGCACGGCGATACGCGGGGCATCAGTGATGGGCTTCTCTTGCTCAGACACCGGCTTCTGGGTCTGCACGGCGGGCTGCGGCGCGACGGACATGTTGGTGATGGCATTGTCCACCGAGCCAGCGGGAACCTGGACGGTCTGGCCGGTCTGGGTCGCCTGCGCTGTCGCCGGAGCCGTATTGCGGCGGCCGATGGCGATGCCAATCAACAGCATAGCGATGACCGCCACCACACCGAGTACACCCACTAACAATTGCGGTCCCACCGCGATCTCAAATGTGTTGCCTGCCTTACGAACTGCAGCCGGACGTCGTTGACGTATCACGCTCTTACTCCCTTATCCAAGTTCAGGTGGAGCAGCCCGGGCGGCGGTTCGGGCTGCTCCCTCCAACCAGCGGCGGTGGCGCTCTCAGTTTCACCACGCCACTCTAGTAACGCGCCGGGCGGCCCAAAGGTACGGCCTGTCCACCGAAATACGCTAGGGGGATGAATCTGCGGGACCGGAGGGGCGATGCTTAAGGGGAGGGGCGAAGATGTTTGCCCAGGACAATCCGGTTCAGCAGAAGTTGCGTCCTATGTAACATGGGGAGTATACTAAGGACAGTCACACAGGTGATACCCCCCAGGTGATTCCGCGTGAAGGAGACCCTATGTGCCGCACCCGTATCCTCCCCCTGTGCCTCACCCTCCTGTTGGCTCTGGTGGCCGCGAGCGGCGCAAAGCCGGCGGCTGCTGCGCCCCCATCTCCGTTCGCGGCCCTCGATGTCCTAGGCCAGAACACCTGCTTCGATATGGCACGCTACGATGGCTACATTCGAGGCACGTATATCGGCCCCTCGGTCATCCAGGCTACCATCACCATCCAGCGCGCCCGTGACGGTTGGTACTGGGCCGGGACGCGCTTTGCTCCGTATCCCGTCCCCCTGCCGTTGTCATTGGGGTGGTCGTGGGACTTTCCATTCCGGCCTGACTACGGCCTGTACTTTGTCACGGTCGAGGCCTATCTGAGCACAGGCGAGCGCATTGAAGCCACGGGCCGCCTATCACTCCAGGTCCGGTCGGATGAGTTTGTCTACCAGAGCAGCCGTGACGGCAACTCAGAAATCTATCGCGCCGAGAACCGCGCCTTCGCGGTGGGTGAGGTGCGCCTCACCAATGACGCCGCCTATGACGGCGCCCCGGCCTTCTCGCCCGACCACCAGTACATCGCCTTTGAGAGCAACCGCGACGGCAACTTTGAAATCTACGTCATGGACTCGGCCTATGGCCGCACTCTCTACCGCATCACCACCAACCCCGCCGACGACCGCGCCCCGGCCTGGTCGCCGGATGGCAAATACCTGCTGTTCCATTCCAACCGCGACGGCAACTACGAGATTTATGCGACTAGCTTCCCCTATGGCCGCGACCTGTATCGGCTGACTAACAACCCAGCCGACGATATGTATCCGTCGTGGTCGCCGGACTATCGGTATATCGCCTTCCAGTCCAACCGTGAGGGCGGCAAGGCCCAAATCTTCGAGACGACCTTCCCTTACGGCGCGTCCACCTATCGCCTGGGGCGCTTCTCCCGCGCCAACGACACCACGCCGTCCTTCTCGCCAGATGGCCTCTTCATTGCCTTCGCCAGTGACCGGGGTGGCAACAACGATATCTTCATCTCCGACGCGGACTATGGCAACTCGGTCTACCAGGTCACGCGCGCCGCTGCCAACGACCAAAACCCGGTCTGGACGCCTTACTGTGGTAACCTCTACTATCAATCAACGGCGAACAACTTGACGTCCATCTACCAGGCATACAACCCGTTCTACGGCCGCGATAATCGCCGCTTGACGCTCGACCCCGTCTCCATCCTGCTGCGCGGCTTGCCGTGACAGGGCCAGGGATTAGGGACTAGGGAATAAGGATGAAATACGGACTACGCAATACGCGATGCGTGATGCGTATTGCGTAGTCCGTAATCCGTATTCCTCCATCCCTCATCCTTAGTCCTTATTCTTCCACAATCGCTCGTAGACGCGCACCAGGGCTGCCCAACCGTGATCGCTCTCGCCCTGGACGACCGCTAGCTTGAGGATTTCGTGGCTCGCCGCTGTCATGGGTGTCCAGGCCCCCACCACCTCGGCGGCGGCGAGCACATAGCCGCCGTCCTTGGCATGGAGAGCTAGCTCGCGACCCGCGCCAAAGTCGCCGCGGCCGACGATGGCCGCCGACGTATCCAGGACAAATGATTGCGCCGCGCCTCCCCGAATGGCATCATACACCTTAGCCGTATCCACCCCCGCCTGGGCGGCAAAACTAAATGCCTCGCCAATGGCTGCCATTGTGCTTTCCATAATCATTTGATTGACATACTTTGCCATCAGGCCGTGTCCGGCTGGGCCAATGTGCGTCACCTGGCTTGCCATCGCTTCCAGGACCGGGGCGCAGCGGGCCAGGGTTAGCGCATCGCCCCCAACCATGATGGACAGGGTGCCTTTTTGGGCGCCACCCACGCCGCCAGTTACGGGCGCATCGAGCATGGCCACGCCCTTGTCGGCCAGCCGCACCCCGATCGCCCGTGATGTCGTCAGCCGACTGGTACTCATGTCAACCAGGATGCTACTTGGCCGCAGGTTGTCAACCAGCGTATCGGCCATCCCCTGTAGTACCTCGTCGCTGGGAAGCATGGTGATGACCACGTCGCCCACCTGAAGCGCCGCCTCCAGCGACGCGGCCACCTGAGCACCGCGTTGCGCCAGTCGTTCCAGCGGCCTTGGCGCGACGTCGTACACCGTGACCGGGAAGCCGTGTTTCAGAATATGGCCCGCCATCGGCTCGCCCATGCGGCCCACTCCGACAAAGCCTACATGTGCAATGGACATAGTCGTCTCCTCAACGGACACGTTCCAACCTCCCGATGGTTGGTGAGCCATCGGGAGGCCAGGCGCGCTCCTATCTTGTTGAGCCTTATTTTACGAGTTCATGTTGAAAGTCAAGTGGGAGGAGGTGACGGGGGAAACTCGCGGGGAGCTTGGGCATCTGTTTAGGCAAATCCTGAATCTGGAGGGTCGGTGATCCTTCCTCGACGCTCGCCAGGTAGCTCAAGCCAAAGCCGCCGACCGCGTAGACGCGGTCGTTGAGGGCGGCGGCCCCCAAGCCGAGGCGGGCGACATTCAAGTTTGTCTCGGTGCGCCAGGTCATGCTTGCGACGTCCAACTCCTCGACGACCGCCAGCGGCGCGAAGGACTGGGAGTCGTGGTAGCCGCCCAGGGCGTAGAGGCGGCCATGAGCCTCGACAACGGCCAGTTCGGAGCGTGGGGTCGGCAAGGGCGGGCCGGCGGTCCAGTTATTCTCGACCGGGTTGTAGATCTCGACCGTTCCCAGATGGCCGCGGCCGCCCCAACCGCCAATGGCATAGACAAGGTTGCCCCGGCTGGCCGCCCCCAAGAAGACGCGGGGCGTAGGCAAGGCCGCGCGGGTCGTCCAGGTATCAGTGGCGGGGTCGTACTCCTCCACCGTCGCCAGGATGGTCGCCGCCTGGCCGCCGATGGCGTAAATTTTGCCATTCACGACCGCCGCCGCCAGCCCTGAACGAGCCGTAGGCATGGCGGCCCGCCGTGTCCAGGCGTCGGCGCCGGGGGTGTATTCTTCCACCACCGCGAGAGGCTGGCCGTTGCGGTCCTGGCCGCCAATGGCGTAGAGCTTGCCATTAGCCGCTACCACCGCCAGGCTCTGGCGGGCGGTGGGTAGGGGCGATCGCTCAGTCCAGGTGGCGGTATTGGGGTCGAAGACCTCGACGGTCGTGAAGACGTTCTGCCCATCCAAGACGCCCAGGGCGCAGCAGCCGCCGACGGCATAGATCAGGCCGCCCAGGGGGGCGACGCCGAGGTGGTAGCGCGGCGTGCTCATGGCCGCTCGCGATGTCCAGACCAGGCTACTCTCGTCGGTCCAGGGCTGTGGGCCGCGCTGCCCATAGGTGGTCGACACGGCAATCAGGTCTGTCACACTCACGCGGCCATCCCCGTTGAGGTCGGCGCGGGGGTCTTGAGGAGGCGATTGCCCATAGTTGGAGGTCACGATGATGAGATCGATGATGTCGACGCGGTTGTTGCCGTCGGCGTCGCCCAGGCGTAGCGTCGTCGGCGGGAGATTGATGTAGCCGCTGGGGTCATCCAGGAAGAACTGGCGCGAGAGGTAGCCGGGCGCTTTCACTTCGACCAGGTGGGGGCCGATGGTGGGGGCCAGGAACGCGAAATCACCGTCCGGATTGGTGGCCGCGACCGGCTGGCCGTCATACAAGACTGTCGCGCCGCCGTGGCTGCTGCGGCCTTGCAGGCGGACGTTTCCCGTCACGGCGGCCTCATTGGGGCCGGCCGCGGCCAGACCGGCCAGGCTGAGCAGGACCAGCGCGCCCAGGACAGCGAGAGTCCAACGTAGGGGAGACATGGGGGCCTCCAGACACTCAATCAGGCTAGAGTCACACAGTGAACACACTTCACATTATAGAACGCAAACGGGGGACAGAAGTCAACGCGATGTGAACGTCTGCCCCACGTTTCTTCACAGCGTTGTCATCCCGAACGAATGGGAGGGGTGTGCTCCGAAAATACCGCCAGAGCATATCCTTCACTTTGCTAGAGATGACGGTTCATGCTTCAATGCCGTTCCCACCAGCCTCGGAAAAATACCAGCCGGCCCGACTTGTGGGTCCAGTACATGGCCCCGCGCTGGAAGTCCTGCCACGAGGCTGTAACGGCCCGCGCGTCCTCCGTCGCGTAGCCAAGTCGGGCACGGACCCACGGATAGGCCGTGTAAACCTGGTGGATGGACCAGACACCCGTAAACGGGTAGATCGTCCCGCCGCCGAGCAAGACAAAGACCGTGTTCGAGTCGGAGAACCAGATGGCTTGCCCATATTGGAAGCGTTGCTCGACCACGCCGACCCCATACTCCCCGGTGGTCGGACAGCCAACGAGCGAGGCAATGCGTTCGCCCGTGAACCACAGTTGACCAAAGCCCTGAACGGGATAGAACGAGCAGTTTGGCAATTCGGCGGGGGCTGCGTATACTGCCACCGAGAACGCCAGAGCGACCACGACCGCCATCAGTGCCACGAGCATTCGGGTGCGCATAGGACCTCCTGGGTAATCCCCCTCTACACGTGTAACGAGTCAGAGACGCTTCTCATCACGCATATGTTCGACCGAAATAACTTGATTGCATCTGTCTATCTGGCCGCCTCCCGCGCCGATGCCGAAGTCTGGCTGGCGCAGGGTATGGGGCCCGCCCCGGCGGCCGCCAACCTGCCGCTGGGGATGGGTCGAGTGTCGGCGTGGCTCGCGCCCGAACCAGTTTTGACTGGAACAGAGACGGTGTGGCTGGTGGCGGTTGTCGAGCCGGCGCGGGTGCTGGTGGCCGACTGGGACCTGGCGTGTGGGGCGGCGGCGGCGCCGCTGGCCGAGGACGCCCGCCGGCTGGCCGAGGTCTACAGCCGCACGGCTACTCCCCTCACCGACTACCGCCTGGGCCAGTTTCGCCGCCCGCAAGCCCTGGTGCGGGGCGCTCTGGACCCGATCACTCTGGCGCGATTGCCCGACGTCGAGCCGTCGGCCGAGCAGGGCGCTGCGTATGCCCGCCAACTCTATCGGAGCCTACGGGCAATGGTGGGGGCGCCGGCCGACGTGCCCCTCATCGCGCTGGTCGCGGCTGTGGTAGCGCGCGGGAGGGCGCGGCTGGTGGCCGCGTATCCGGACCCAGACCCTATTCATCTCTACGTCGTGGATGAGGGCGGGTGGTACTTTAGCCTGGCGGCCGAGTTTAAGGCCATAACCGCGTTACCTGAAGGGGGCGTCGGGCGTATAAAAGGATAGCGCGCGTAATGGCTCGCTACTTGACAAGGGCCGCTAATCCGATACAATCAGCCTTGATCTGGGTATCTAACCATATTGTCACGAAGCCCCCCGTCGTGGCATAAGGAGAGAGCATGGCGCAGTTTCGGCTTTTGGAAAAGGACGAAGTCGCGGCGATGCAGCCGCGCGCCCGCAAAGAGGGCGGTGATCGCCGCAAACTAATCGCTCAGACCTATCGTGCTCATCTACAGTCCTATGAGCCAGGCGACTGGGTCGAGGTCAATCTAGACCCCGACGATAACCGAGATACCGTCAAGGCGCGGCTCAAGCGGGCCGCCGACGTACTGGGTATCAAACTGGCCTTTAAGCGAACACGCGGCGAACGGCTCCGCTTCCAGATCCAATAGTTGGTGGCTGCCTGCCTGTTGAAATGCGGTACAGGAGTAGGTATGGATAAGGGGTCTTCCAGGTCGTCGCTTGGCTTTCTGATGAACCTGCCGAGGCAGGCCGTCCTGTTCATTGCAGTGATCCTGGTCGTGTGCATCGCCCTCGGCATCTGGGGCGCGCGCACCTTACAGCAACGCTTCACCGGCAATACGACGCCGGCCGCTCTGCTGCCGGCGACCGCCTCTGGGCCGATCAAGGTGGACGGCGAAGCCGTGATCGTGGCCTCGCGCCTGACGCCCCTCCGCCAGGAACCAGGGGATCGGGGCGCGGTCATTCTGCTGGTGGCCGAGGGGCAGACTCTGAAGGTGGCCGAAGGCCCACGCCCCCTTGACAACCGCAATTGGTGGCGGGTGACGGTTGGGAGTCATACCGGCTGGCTGCCCGAGACCTTGTCGGATGGAACCCGCCTTATCGCAGCCAAATAATGCCTTGTTGTTACCCCCCGACTCGACCACGCAACGAATACTCATCGGGTCACGTTGTAGTTTCTAGAAGGAACACACGGACCCGATGATTTTGCCTCCCCCGCCCCGTCATCACCGTTTTATCCGTCTGCCTCGCTTGGGCCTGGCCCTCGGCCTCGGGCTGGTCTGGCTGGGCCTGGCGGCGCGCATTGGCTGGGCCGCCGACCCGACGCAGACCCAGACGTATCTCTTCCAGATGGCCTGGGGCGGCTCGGCTCGGCTCGGCCTCTTCCTCTACCCTGAAGGGGTGGCTGTGGACGCGGACGGCCGGCTCTACGTGGCCGACCGAGGTAACGACCGGGTTCAGGTTCTCCAGCCCAACGGCGCTCCCCTCGCGGCCTGGGGCAGCCGGGGTAGCGGGCCGCGCCAGTTTCGTGAGCCGCACGACGTCGCGCTCGACCTGACCCGCGGCCGGCTCTATGTCACGGATGGCGGCAATGCCCGCGTCCAGATTCTTGCACTTAGCGGTGAGTATATAGGGCAATTAGGCTCGCGCGGCGTGGGTCAGGGGGAGTTGCTGGAGCCAGTGGGGGTGGCGGTCGCCCCCGACGGAACCGTCTATGTCACCGACCGCGCCGGCCGTGTCGTGCAGGCGTTCGCGCCTAGTGGCGAGCCGGGGGCGCGCTGGGGTGGCTATGGCAGCGGCGCGGCTCAGTTTCTGTCCCCCACCGGGCTGGCCGTCAACGCCGAGGGCGATGTCTGGGTGGCCGACCCCCGCCTGGGGCAGGTGAAACGCTTTAGCCCCACCGGGCAGCCGCTCGCGACCTGGACCGGCCAGGGCGTTACAGGCGCGCGGCCCTTTCAGGCCCCGTCCGGCGTGGCGGTGGACGGCGAGAACAAGGTTTATGTCCTGGAGCGTGGGACGAACTGGGTGCAGATTTTTGGTCCCGACGGCAGCTATGTGCGAGGCTGGAATAACCCATTGGTCGCGCCGTTGGCGCCTCAATTGACGGTGCCGGGTATTGCCGTCCGGGATGCGGTCTACCTCACGGAGGGCCGGCCGCCGAATGCAGTGTTAGGCGGCGGCTGGGGGCACGGGGTGTTGCGCTTCGGGTTAAATGACGGCATCAGCGACCGCTGGACGAATGCCATGAGCCAGGGGGAGGGGCTGCGCTGGCCGTCGGCTCTGGCGTATGCCGACAACCTGCTCTACGTGGCCGACGGCCAGCCCGCACCAGGCCGCTTGCTCGACTATGTGCGTGTGTTCAATACGACGGGCGCTCTCTTCGAAACTCGTACCTGGGATAAGTGGCTTGGTCAGGTTCAGAACCTGTACGTGAAGGAGCGCCGTCTCTACCTGGGGCTAACCGGGGCTTTCCAGATTATCAGTGATGTCAACGTCGAGACGAACCGCTACACCCAGTCGGGCGAGGCCGGCGGCGTCACTTTCTTGACCAACCAGGCCGGGTTACGCCTGTTCTTCGGCGGCGCGCCGCGCCTGGCGCGCCTCAACCGCTATAACCTGGACATTGGCGATACCCGCGACCTGGCCCCGCCGGTCACGCCGACCCCCATGCTCTGGCCGCTCGGCCTCAGTGTCGGTCCCGATGACCTGCTGCGCGCCAATGACCCACTACGCCAGCAGGTCGAAACGCTCAACGATTTGGGTGAGTTGCGCGGAGTTCAGCTGTTGGAACAACCCTGGGGGGCGCGGGAGATCACGCTGGACCCGGCGGGGGATATGTACGCCTTGTTGTATGATGGGCGAGTGCGTAAGTACCGCGCCGACGGTGTGCTACTAGCCGAGTTCACGGTCCCTCAGCAGGGCAGCGACCCGCCATTGCCTGCGGCTGTGGCCGGCGGTGAAACCGGCCGGGCCTTCGTGCTGGACCGCGCCAATGGCCTCGTCCTGGCCTTCGCGCCGGTCGCGGGTGGTAATTCGACCCCCGTTCCTACGCCAGCGCCAGGGCGCTGCCGCGTCGAGGCCGAGCAGAGCCTGGACCCGCCGACAGCCATTGTGGGGCAACCGGTCACGGTGACGTTGACCCTACAAGGGCGGTGTAGTGGCGACACCATCCCGGCCGATATTATGCTGGGCCTGAGCGTTGCCCAGGAACGCCCCCAGGAGACAGGCCCCATCGCCGACGCGGTGCAGGCTATGGTGGACGGGCTGGATATGAACCGCCATCGGCTGGGACTAACCCTCGACAATCCCAACCCAATACTCGCCGTCCAACTGAGCGGCCCCCCATCCCCAGCAGTGCCCGTCCTGCGTAACGTCGCCCTGGCCGAGGCGGGCCACCCGGCCGCTGTGCTCGATCTCATCCAGGCAGAACTGGCGGCGCGGGGCCGGCCAGCGGCCGTGCCGGGGGTGGTGCTCCTCGCCGATGGCAACACTGAGCCGGTCGCCCTCTTCCACATAGCGCGTACTCTTCAGGCCAAGGGCGCATGGGTCCATGTTCTGGCCTATGGCGGCCGCAGTGATACGCCGCTGCTGCGTCTCGCCGCCTCCCCCAACAGCTATCAGGTGGTACCCAATGCGACCGCCTTGTCCGCCGCCCTGACGGACTTAGGAACCCGATTCAACCGCGTGACGGCCCGCAAGATCACGGTGCGTAACCTGCTCGCCAATCCAGTGCGCTTTGAGAGCAGTACCCTGGACTCTTTCCGTATCGCCGGCGGCGTGGGCTGGTATCTGCCCGCGCTCACTGACACGCCGGCCCAGATTAGCTTCCAAATCACACCGACTAGCCTGGGCGTATTTCCGGTCACGGTGATCGGTAATGTCGAGTATACCGATGAGCGGGGGCTGGTGAATACGATTTCGATCAGCCCTGCTATCCTACGGGTTGGCACACCCACGCCCACGCTCTCACCGACCCACACGCTCACTCCCACCGAGACGCCGATTTTTACCCCGACATATGCTCCAACGCAGACCGCCACGGCGACGACTACCCCCACTCTCACCCCGTTGCCCTCCGCCACGGCCACCGCGACCCCCACACCCACTCGGACCCATACGGCCACTCCTATGTTTACCCCGTCGCCCTCGGCGACTGCCACGGCGACGGCGACTTCTACTCCGACCAGCACGCCGACGTTCACTCGAACGAGTACACCTTCCCCCTCGCCTTCGGCCTCGGTGACCGCTACGGCCACGGCCACTTCGACGGCGACGCGTGCCCTGACCTCCACGCCTTCCGTCACTCTGCCGCCCAGCCTGACATCCACGCTGACCGCCACGGTGGCCTTATCCCCCACCCCCACAGTGTCCCCGTCACGGACCGCATCCGCCTCTTCGACACCCCTGCTGTCCGTTACCTACACGGTGACTGCTAGCCCGTCACCCGGCGACACCGCTACCGCCACGGTCACCACCCCAACCCCGACAGCGACAGCGACGGCCACCGCGGCGCCCACGCTCACGCCAACGCCAACAGTAGCTCTACGTGGTCTCTGCGTCCTCATCAGCCGCGATACCAACGCCAACGGCCTCTGGGAGCTTGGCGAGCCGGCTATCGTCGGCGCCTCCTTTGCCGTTTTGGACCTCGCCGACGACCTCCTCACGCCTGTATATGCCTTTACCGGGTCCGAGACCGAGCCGGTGTGCTTCCCAGACCTGGATCTCGTCAATGGCGATTACCGCATTCTTACCTCGCCGCCTCCACCCGGCGGCTGGACGAGTGTTTATAGTGCGCCGGCGGGGAGTATCCTCGTCCTGTCTGATAATTTCTACCAGGTGTCGGTTGCCCAAACCAAAGTGTTACTCTTCAGCTATGTCGAGCCAGCGCCTACGCCGACGGCCACGCGTTCGCCGACCCTGACCCCCTTACCGACACCTACCTATACGCCTCTACCTACCCTTGACCCGCAACATATCGTCGCACACCTGTACCTGCCTCATATTGTTTTGGTCGGACCTACCGACGCCACGACGCCAGAACCCTAGATCTAGGCTGACCTCGGCGGTAATACAAAGATAGAGATAGCTCTACCGCTTCGCTGGAGAAGAGTCATGGAGCCAGGAATTGTTAACAGCGTGGCCTATGCCAATGGACGCCGCATCGGAGAAGTCCACTTTCCAGACATCCGCGAGTGGCTCCAGCAGCCCGATGTGTTCATCTGGATCGGGCTATATGAGCCGGATGAGGGCTTGCTCAAGCAACTCCAGCAGGAATTCGGACTGCATGATCTGGCGATTGAAGATGCGCATCGCGCCCACCAACGACCCAAAATCGAACGCTATGGCGATTGCCTCTTTATCGTCATGCGCACTGTCCAACTCGAAGACGAGGCCCACCATGTCCGTTTTGGGGAGACTCACGTCTTTGTGGGCGCGCGCTACCTGATCTCCGTGCGTCACGGTCCGTCCCAATCCTACGCCGAGGTGCGGGCGCGGGTGGAGGCGTCGCCGTTCCTGCTTCAGCAGGGGCCGGGCTTCGCCCTCTATGCGCTGATGGATTTTATCGTGGACCAGTACTTTCCTGTTGTTTACGCTCTTGAAGAGGACCTGGAAGCCCTGGAGGAAAAACTCTTCGGCGAGACCTTTAGCCGCGACACGACGGCTCACATCTACTATCTCCAGCGGGAGTTGCTCCAGGTGAAACGGGCCATCTCGCCTGTGGTTGAGATGTGTAACCAACTCACGCGCTTCGACCACGCGATTGTGGCCGAGACGACGCGAGTGTACTTTCGCGACGTGTATGACCATGCTCTGCGCATGACCGAGATGGTGGATACCCTGCGGGAGTTACTGACGACGACGCTCGAAGCCAACTTCTCACTCATCTCGATCAACCAAAACGAGGTCATGAAGCGCCTGGCAGCGTGGGCGGCCATTATTGCGGTACCCACGATGGTGGCGGGCATCTATGGCATGAACTTCCAATTCATGCCCGAGCTGAATTGGCCTTTCGGCTACCCGCTGGTTGTCGGCCTTACGTTTGGGCTGTGCATCCTCCTCTACCAGTCGTTCAGACGCGCTGGCTGGCTGTAAGAGCCTAATAAAAAACCTCCCGAAGGTTGCAAGCCTTCGGGAGGTGAGCGGCCCAGCCTCAGACCCCGACCGTCGCGCGCATGGGCATCGGCCGGGGGCCAGGGCGCACCGTCGCCAGCTCGGGGTCTAGCAATTGCTCCTGGTGGCGGAACTGGCTCATGTACAGGTCGGCGTAGAAGCCGTTCTTGGCGAGCAGTTCGGTGTGCGTGCCCTGCTCGATGATCGTGCCGTGGTTCATCACCAGAATCAGGTCCGCGTCGCGGATGGTGGACAGACGGTGAGCGATGACGAAGCTCGTGCGCCCCTTCATCAACTCGCGCATCGCCTGCTGGATTTGCATCTCGGTCCGCGTGTCCACGCTGCTTGTTGCCTCGTCCAGGATGAGAATCTCAGGGTCGGCCAGGAAGGCGCGGGCAATGGTCAGAAGCTGCTTCTGCCCCTGGGAGATATTGCTCGCCTCCTCGTTGAGTACCGTGTTGTACCCTTCAGGTAAGGTGCGGATGAAGTGGTCGGCGTCGGCCGCCTTGGCCGCCTGCACGATCATCTCCTCACTGGCGTCGTCACGGCCATAGGCGATGTTGTCGCGGATGGAGCCGTGGAACAGCCAGGTATCCTGGAGCACCATGCCCAGCCGGCAGCGCAGGTCGCCCCGCCGCAGTTGCGTGATGTCCACCCCGTCAATGAGGATACGTCCCCCGTTGACCTCGTAGAACCGCATCAGCAGGTTGACCAGCGTCGTCTTGCCCGCGCCCGTTGGCCCGACAATGGCGATGGTCTGGCCCGGCTCGACGTTGATGTTCATGTCCTGCATCAGGATATTGTCGGGCGAGTAGCCGAACCGAACGTGGTCGAACTGGACCGCGCCGTGCGGTTCGCGGATGACGGCGGGTTGGGCCACCTCCGCCACTTCCTCCGGCTCGTCCAGCAACTCGAAGACGCGCTCGGCCGAGGCGGCCGCCGACTGGATGACGTTGGCGAAGTTGGCGAGTTGGGTGATGGGCTGGGTAAACTGCTGGGCGTATTGGATAAACGCCTGGACATCGCCGATGACGATGGAGCCACGGGTGACCATAATGCCGCCGCCCACGGCGACGAAGACATAGCCGATGTTGCCGACGAAGCGCATCAGCGGCATGATGCTGCCCGATACAAACTGCGCCCGCCACGCGGCGTCGTAGAGCTTGTCGTTGAGGGTGGTGAATTGGGCCACCGAGACGGCCTCATGTCCGAAGGCCTTGACAATCTTGTGGCCAGCGTACATCTCCTCGACATGGCCGTTGAGTTCGCCCAGCGCCTTTTGCTGATCGCGGAAATACGTCTGCGAGCGCCTGGCGATACCCGTCGTCACGAAGATGCTCAGCGGCAGGGTGACGAGGACGACCAGGGTCAGCAGCGGGCTGATGGTGAGCATCATAATCAGCACGCCGATGAGCGTCACCGCCGAGGTGATGAGCTGGGTGACGCTCTGCTGGAGGGTCGAGCTGAGGTTGTCCATGTCGTTGACGGCGCGGCTCATGATTTCGCCATGCGTCTTGGAGTCGAAGAACTTCAGCGGCAGGCGGTTGAGCTTGCCCTCCACCTGGTTGCGCAGGCGGTACATGGTTCGCTGGGCCACCCCGGCCATGGTGTACTGCTGGATGTACATGAAGAGCGCGCTCACCAGGTACAGACCCAACAGGATGAGCAGGACGCGGCCAATGTAGGGGAAGTCAATGGGCGCCGGGGTCTGCTTGGCCGCGAGGGCCTGGTAGCGGGCGACCAGGCCCTGGAAGAGCCGGGTAGTCGCCAGGCCCAGAATCTTGGGGCCGACGATGTTGAAGACCGTGCCCAGGATGGCTGTCGCCAACACCACGCCAAGCCGGGTCTTCTCCGGTAAGAAGTAGCTGAGCAGCCGCTTGAGCGTGCCTCGGAAGTTCTTGGCCTTCTCCACGGGGCGGCCGATCGCGAAGCCTGGCCCGCCTCGCCCTGGGCCACCCATCATCCCGCCCTGCTGCTGCTGTCGTCGTCGCATCTCGCTCATGCTGCCACCGCCTCTTCCATCTCACGCGCCAGCTCGTCCGCGATTTCGGCGCTGGAGAGCTGGGAGGTTACGATTTCACGATACACGCCGCATGTCTCTAACAGGTCGCGGTGGGTACCAATTCCACACAGCCGCCCTTCGTCCAGGACGAGAATCTGGTCGGCGGTCATCACCGTGCTGACGCGCTGCGACACAATCAGGACTGTCGCGTCCTGGGTTTCCCGCCGCAGGGCGGCCCGCAGCTTGGCATCGGTCTTGAAGTCGAGCGCCGAGAAGCTGTCGTCGAAGACATAGATTTCGGGTTTCCGTACCAGGGCGCGGGCAATGGAGAGCCGCTGCTTCTGGCCGCCTGAGACGTTAGTCCCACCTTGCGCAATCACCGAATCGAGGCCCTGGGCCATCTCATTGATGAACTCCGTGGCCTGGGCGACCTCGGCGGCCTGGTGAATCTCCTCATCCGTCGCGTCCTCCTTGCCGTAGCGGATGTTGTCGGCGATGGAGCCGGAGAATAGCACGGCGCGCTGCGGCACAAACCCGACCCGGCGGCGCAGATCCGCCTGGGTCATCTCGCGCACGTCCACGCCGTCCACCAGGACACGGCCGCTGGCGACATCATAGAAGCGCAGCACCAGGTTAGCCAGGGTCGTCTTACCCGAGCCAGTGCCGCCGATGATGGCCGTCGTCTGGCCGGGCGCGGCGGTGAAGGAGATGTTGGACAGCGCCGGCGCTTCCGCCCCTGGGTAGGCGAAGGTTACATCATCGAACTCGACCCAGCCGTGGCGGGCGTCAGCCGGCTTAGGCGTGGCCGGGTCGTTGATTTCCGGCTCAGTCGCCAGTACTTCCGCGATACGTGTCGCGGCGGCCTCGGCGCGGGGCAACATTACAAACAGGAAAGAGACCATGAGCAGGGAGAATAGAATTTGCATGGCGTACTGGAGGAACGCCATCAGCGAGCCGACCTGCAAGTCGCCCGCGTCTACCCGGATGCTCCCAAACCAGAGGATGGCGACGCTGGTGACATTCAGAACGAGCATCATGACCGGCCAGAGCATTGCCATCAGGCGGTTGACGGTGATCGCCAGATTGGTCAGGTCGAGGTTGGCCGCGTCGAAGCGTTCCTCCTCGTGACGCTCGCGGTTGAAGGCCCGCACGACGCGCACGCCGGTCAGCCCCTCGTCCACCACGAGGTTCAGCTTGTCCAGCTTGACCTGGTACTGGCGGAACAAGGGGACGGTCTGTCGCAAGAGGGCCACGATGACCACGGCGAGGACGGGGACGCTCACCAGCAGTACCCAGGCCAGGCCGACATCCTGGCGCAGGGCAAGAATCAGCCCGGCGACCATGGTGACGGGGGCGGTGATCATCATGCCCAGGACGAGCGCAACGACAAGCTGCACCTGGGTCGTGTCGTTGGTGGTGCGGGTGATGAGTGAGGCGGTGCTGAGCGTGTCGAACTCGTGGAGTGAGAACTGCTCGACCCGCGAGAAGATGGCGGCGCGGAGGCTCTTGCCGAAGCCCATGGCGGTGCGCGAACTGAGGAACACGCCCGCGACGGCGCAGGCGGTGGCGAAGACGGCGACGACGAGCATCAGCCCGCCCACGCGCCAGATGTAGCCCGTGTCACCTGTGATGATACCCTGGTCTACAATGTCCGCCATCAGGGTGGGCAGATAGAGGTTAGCCAGCGCCTGGGCGAACGCCAGTACGGCGACAACCGCGATGATGCCTTGATAGGGCTGCAAATAGACGAGCAATCTCTTCATGCTAGTTCATCTCCACTTCATGCAAGTCAGCCGTAGCGGCTTGTCTCTCTCGACAGTGCAGCGCAAGCGGGTAAACGCCACCCTCGGTCTGGGCGGTCAACCGCGCCACTGCCTGCAACCCGTGGTGCAGGTGGGCCAATTCTTCAGGCGTTAGTCCTTCCAGGTACTGAGCTAATTGTTCGCGGGCATCCTCGAACATTTCCTCACAGATGGCGCGGCCGGTCGGTAGCGCTTCGAGGCGCACCCCCCGCCGATCCAGCGGATCTTCGACCCGCGACACCCAGCCGCGCTCGACGAGGCCCGAAACCATGCGGGACATGGTCGGGGGGGAAACGCCATAGCGGTTGGCTAGCTCGCCCAGGGTCGTCGGCCCGCGCGAGAGGAGCGCCAGGCAGCGGAACTGCCCGACGGTGATCTGGTGGGGCTGAGCCGCGTCGCGTAGACGATGTGACAGGCGGGGAAGCAGGGCCAGCAAGTGCTGAGCTGTGGTATGGGTAAGTTCATTCATCATTCGTATCCCTATCTATTAGCATAGACAATTGTTAGATGCGGAAAGTATAGGCAAACAGAAAGAGATGTCAAGGGCCAGCGTTGTAGGTACAATTTGGCTTAACTACAATACCTGTCCAGGCGGAAGGGGTATAGATGGCAACACAGTGCGAGTATGACGTCATTGTCTATGGGGGGACGGCCAGTGGGGCGATAGCCGCGATCGCGGCAGCCTAGGCGGGGAGCCGGACCGCCCTGCTGGAACCGCGTCAGCATATCGGCGGCATGGTGTCCGGCGGGCTGGGCTTTACTGATTTCGGGGACCGAACGGTCATCGGTGGGTTGGCCCTGGAGTTCTATAGCCGCGTGGCGGCTCACTACGGCGTGGAGACCTGGGGCTATGTCGGACCGGAACCCCATGTGGCCGAGCAGATTCTGCGTGACTGGCTCCGTATCGCCGGGGTGGAGGTCTTCTTCAACACCCGTCTGGCGAGTGTCGTCAAGGATGGACGGCGGATTGTCAGGCTTCAGGTCGAGACAGGCGAGGTTTTCGCCGCGTCGGTGTTCATTGACGCCGGCTACGAGGGCGACCTGTTAGCCCAGGCGGGCGTCAGCTACGCAGTGGGCCGCGAGGGCGTGGCTGCGTATGGCGAGAGTTGGGCTGGCCGCCAGCCCATCCGCCCCGACCAGCATAACTTTGGGGCGCCCGTCTCCCCCTTTGTCGAAGGCTCGACCACCCAGTTGCTGCCCTTCATCCACCCCCGTCCGCTGGCCCCGGAAGGGGCGGGCGATGGGGGCGTGCAGGCGTATGGCTTCCGCATGTGCTTGACCCTGCGGCCGGAGAACCAGCTTCCCTTCCCCAGACCCGACGGGTACGACCCGGCCCAGTTTGAACTGCTGCGGCGTTACCTGGCGAAGGGGGAATACGTCATGACGCAGGCCGACCTGGGGGAGCGCCGGGTCAAGTACGACTCGATTGGCCTGGGGTCGTATAATATTGACATCCGCGAGGTGCAGCGGACGTGGCTGTGGGTGCCGCGCGCCATGCAACTCTCCCCGGAGGCCTTCAACGAGGGTTATCTCTCCGTCCCGGTGCGCCCCTACGCGATTCCGTACCGCTGCCTCTTGCCCCGCTATGACCAGTGCGATAACCTGGTGGTGTCGGTGTGCGTGTCAGCGTCGCATATCGCCTTCGCCTCGCTGCGGATGGAGCCGCAGTACATGATCCTGGGCCACGCGGCCGGGGTGGCGGCTAGTCTGGCCGCGGCCGACCAGATAGCTGTCCAGCGGGTCAACATCGTTGAGTTACAGCGGCGGTTGGCAGAGCAGGGTCAGGCGCTCACCACTCCGTCGGCGAACTAAGCCACTACGTGGTCTTCCGTTCTGGCTGTTCGTGCTGCTCGCCGTCTACCTTGATAATGCTGATGCGGCCATCGCCCTCCATGCGCGCCGCCTTGACTTGCGCGATGTCGTCCAGGCCCTGGCCGCGTAGCTCGCTCATCAACTCCTCCTGGGTAATCAACTCCTGGCGCATATTACGCCGTAACATCTTGCCGTCCTTGACGAGCAACAGCGGTTCGGGGTGGACCAGGTGGTGGATGAACGACACGTGATAGCCCAGCCAGTCCAGGGCGTAGCTCCAGAAGACGATGACGACGACCAGCAGGAAACCATCCGTGATGGAGGTGTAGTCGCCGGCCATCGCGTTCTGCGCCGCGTCGGCCAGCAGCACAATCAACAGCAGGTCGGTGATGCCGACGCCGCCGGACTGGCGTTTGAGGACCACGCGCAGCAGGAGGAATAGGCCGAGGTACATCACGGTGCCGCGCACGAAGATTTCGAGGATCGGTGTATCGGGTGTGAGAAGTTTGCCCCACTCTACGCTATCGAACAAATCTATGTCTCCTAACCGTTATGTCACTTATTCGATGACGTCGAAGTACGTTGCGAGAACCGTCCACTGGCTAATGGGCAAGGCGCGTACCAACCTCAGCAGGTGGTCAACGTCCGTCTCATTCATGATGCGGGCTGGGTCGGCGGGGTCATCAGGTAGCCAGTTGACATCGATGAACTATCGTAGCGATGGTCCAAATCGCTTGACAAGAATTGCGCTCTGGTAGACCCGAACTGGCAGGATATACCGCGCATCAATCGTTGCCCGCCGTCACCGATTTCGCCTGAATGTTCCATTGTACGAGTCCTTTCATCTTCTGAGGATGATAATAGGGTATGTTTCTTCATCTAAGCATCATCAAGGCCTGCTTGATACCTATTGTGTCGATATTAGGTCGGATTAGTGTGTTTAGCCCTGCTGCTCCACCGCTTGCGCCAGTGATAAATGAGGACTCCGCTCGTAATATCGTAAGCAAACACACTTATTACCCCACTGAGGATGAAAGTTTTGAGGTCGTATTTAAGTGTGCTAGAGATCGGTCTCACATATTACGGTTCATCTTTCGAGTGTGTCAAGGGACAATCACAAAGATAGGTCAATTCCCTTCGCTTGCAGACCTCCAGTTAGCGGAAGTAGGGAGATATCGAAAGATTCTCGGAAATGAAAAGTATTCCGAATTTACAAAGGCAGTCGGTCTAGCTGCTCACGGTGTGGGAATAGGCTCATATGTTTATCTGAGGCGAGTATTTGAACATTTGATTGAGGACGCGCATACCACTGCCAAAACTAATCCAGGGTGGGATGAGGAGGTATATGTCAAAACTATAAAAGTGGTGGACAAAATCCCTCTCCTCAAAGATTACTTGCCATCGTTCTTGGTTGAGAACAGGGGTATATACTCCATTCTAAGCAAGGGTATTCATTCGTTAAGTGAAGATGAGTGCATAAGTCACTTTAGTACATTAAAAAGCGGGATTGAACTAATACTCGATCAGAAAATCGCTGAAGAGATGCGGAAACAGAAAGAAGCACAAGCAAAGAAGGATATTGGTACTCTTAGAGGAAGATTGGCTTGAGTGTAGATCCCTACGGCTATCCGACGGTAGAACTCTGCATCTAAGGCTGTTCACTCTGTCAATATCGTAGAGTTGCAGCAGCCGTATGAGACCTATCGCTAGTTACCAGGAGTCCAGCTAGTGTTATGACCCAACTCCTGTATACTGTCTCACCCCAAACCTCCAGACCACCGTGAGCAGGCCCAAGGCGACAGCAATCCAGCCGAGTTGGGCGGCCAGGCCGAGCCAGAGGTCGGTGGGCGTCAGGCGGCCGAGGACCAGTTCAACGGGGAAGGCCAGCATCCAGCGAAAGGGCAAGAACGAGGCCAGGGTCTGGATGGGCGGGGGGAGCAGGGACAGCGGAGAGATGCGACCCGACATAAACACGAGGACAAAAAAGTAGACCTGGTTGATGGCCCCGATGCGCGTGGTCCAGAAAGCCGACAGGGCCAGCGCCCACTCGAACAGGAAGCGCAGCACGAAGGCCAGGGCGAGGGTGGGCAGGAAGGCGACGAGCGCCCAGGGCTGCGGGTGGAAGGTGGGCCGGAACAGCAGGGCCATGACGACCATGGCGGGCAGCAGGACCACCAGGGCGATCAGTTTGTAGGCCAGGTTGTCGGCAATGTCGCTGTGGATGGGGTGGATAGGTCGCAGCAGGGCTTGTGAAAGCAGCCCCTCGCGGATACGGAACTCGTACTCCCACATGATCCAGCTAAACGTCAGATGGCTGACGAGGAGGACGGCTAGGAAGTAGGCGGCGAAGTCGCTCACATCATAGTCGCCCACTTGCCCGCCCTGCGCGAGGGCGACGGTGCGCCAGACGGCGACGTAGAGGACCGGCTCGACCAGCGCGCTCAGCGCCCAGATGACGAGGGAGGCGCGGTACTGGAGTTCTAGGGCGAAGGAGCGCTTGAAGTGGGCGCGATAGATGGGAATCATCTCGCTCATAGGCTCTCCTGCGCGAAGACCTGCTCGATGACTTCCTCGATGGGCGGGTCTTCCACCGTCAGGTCCACCACCGGGTAGTGCGCCAGGAGGCCCGCCGTGACCTGGGCTGTCGCCGCCTTGGGCACACGCAGCATCACGCGGCCGCCCTCGCGCTCGACCACCTCGGCCACGCCATCCAGCGGCGCGGTCTCGTCCTCCAGTTCTACGATGATGGTCTTGTGGGGCGAGAAGCGCTGCACCAGGTCGGCCAGGTCGCCGTCGAACAGCAGGCGGCCGTGGTGGATGACGATAACCCGCTTGCACAGGGCTTCGACGTCGGCCATATAGTGGCTGGTCAGCAGGACGGTGGCGTTGTGGCGGCGATTGTACTCCGCGATGAACGTGCGGATACGGCGCTGCATGGTCACGTCGAGGCCGATGGTCGGCTCATCCAGGAACATGACGCTGGGCCGGTGCAGCAGCGAGCCGGCGATTTCGCACTTCATGCGCTCGCCGAGAGACAGGTTGCGGACGGGCTTCTTGATCAGGTCGCCCAAGTCGAGTAGGTCTACCAGCTCGGCCAGCGTGCGGCGGTAGTCGGCGGGCGGGATGCGATAGATGGCCTGGTTGAGATCGTAGGAGTCGATGGCGGGGATGTCCCACGCCAATTGCTGGCGGTTGCCCATAACCAGGGTGATCTGGCGTAGGAAGGCTTTCTCGCGCTGCCAGGGGATGTGGCCGAGGACGTTCCCCTCTCCGGAGGTGGGGTGCAGCAGGCCCGACAACATCTTGAGCGTGGTCGTCTTGCCCGCGCCGTTGGGGCCGAGGAAGCCGACGACCTCACCGGGCGTCAGGCTGAACGAGATGCCGTCCACGGCGGCCACGTCGCGCGTCTTGCGGCTGAGCAGGCTGCGGAGGGAGGCTCGCATACCCGCTTCACGCTCGTGGACCTGGTAAACTTTGCGGAGGTCGTGGACCTGGATGACGGGGGACGTGGAGGCCAGGGTGAGCATAGGCAGCCTTTAAGCAGAACAAGTGTATCAAGTATAGCACGAGTCCGGCCAGGGGGGAATGGCGGAATGGGTGAGGCTGCATCAGCCAGATGGGGGATAGGACAGCATAAAAGTTGAACGTAGGGAGAAGGACAGATATAATTGCGGGCGCTATGCCTGCCCTATTGAATCGTCCTAAACCTTACTTACTCGCTCATCGCGGCGCGCCGGACTGCGCGCCGGAGAATACCCTCGGCTCCTTCCGTCTGGCGCTGACTGCCGAGCCGGAGATTGTCGAGACCGACCTGTGGTTCACCCGCGACGGCGAACTGGTCTGCCACCACGACCCGACGGTGGAGCGCATGACCGGCCAGCCAGGGCGCTTGTCGGACATGACGCTACGCGAGGTCCAGGCGCTTCCTATCCGTTCCCGCTTCGACGCCGAGTACCCCAAGGAACATATCCCCAGCCTGGCCGAGGTGCTGGACTTCCTGCCGCCCCACGTGCTCCTCGGCGTCGAGTTGAAGGACCCCAAGTTCGCTGAGCCAGCCTGGGCCGGCCGTCTGGTCCGTCAGGTCGCGGACCGCGTAGCGGCGCAAGAGGTAGTCGCCCTGTCGTTCCACCGCCGCCACCTGGACGGACTCAAACGGGCTGAGCCGGCCTTTCCGACGGGCTACCTAGCCGTGCGTGATCCGCGCCCGCCCAAGACAGACGAGGTTCTCGGCCCCTTCTGGCCGCTGCTGCTCCTGAACCCGCGCTATGTCGCCGTCGCTCATGACCGGGGTCAGTGGGTCTGCCCGCTGGACCCCGATGCCCACCGGCGGCTGGGCTGGTACTTTCAGCTGGGGGTAGACGCTGTCATGTCCAATAACCCGGTCGCCATGCGCGCCCTGCTGGAGCAACGCCGCCACGCTCGCGGGAGGTAGAATGACACGCCCACGTCTGGAACAATGTAGTATCGAGATAGATGGCTCACGGCTGAGCTACACGGTCAGCGGCCAGGGGGAGCCGATTGTCCTGATCCACGGCTGGGCTGGCTTTTGGGAGCATATTCTGACGGTAGCGCAGCCGGCGACGGACTTCCAGTTGTGGGCCTTCGATATGCCGGGGTGGCAGCACGCGGGGGCGTTGCGGGACGGTAACACCCTGGAAGCCTTCGACGTCGCCCTCTACAGAGGCTTGCGCGAACTGGGTCTGAACCGCCCGGTCCATTTGATGGGGCAGTCCATGGGGGCCATCTCGGCCCTACTCTTTGCCGACCGCCACCCTGAGATGACGGCAGGCCTGGTGCTCGCCTCGCCGCCGTTCTCGCTGCTCCGCCGCACGGCGCACCGCCGCCTGTTGCGCTGGGGCCTCGCCCGCGCCTTGCAAGTTCCGCCCCTCATGTCGGTGGTCGCCCGCGCCCACAAGGCCCGCTGGTATAACTACTGGATGACTCGCACTACGGCCTTCTACCGCTTTGACCCCTGGTTCTTCGAGCAGGTCATCCTGCCTTCGGCCCAGGTATGCGACGAGCGCACCTCCCTCAGCCATACCCTGAGTATGCTCGATATTGACCCCTGGCGGCTGGCCCCGCACATCCACGCGCCTACGGCCATTATCATTGGCGACCGCGACCCTGTCATTAGCGTGCGGACCGCGCGTGAAGCTGTCCATCTCTTCTCCCACGGTCGGCTGTTTATCCTTCACCAGGCCAAACATGCTATTATGATGGAGAAAGCCGCCGACCTGTGTGACGTCACCTTCGGTTTCCTCCGCGAAGTGTCGCAGACCCCTCAAGTGGAGTTCTTGGCAGAGGAGCGCGACGAAGCGGCCGCCTGAGACTTATACCTCCACGACTAACCCATCATACGGTACTTCAACCCCCAGCGGGGCCAGCCGCGCCGCGAGTTCGGCGTGGGGTGGATTGCCGTGGGACAGATGGTGGACCAGGACGCGGCCGTTCGAAGCCAGAACACCCATCTCGCGCAGCCCCGTGACCTCGGCGCCGACGCTGTCCAGGTTCTGATGATCAGCGCCAAAGCCCTCGCCCATCGTCTCATCCAACGCCAACACATCAATCGGACGGTCGAGACCGCGTAGGACGTTCAACGCGCTCTCAGTTAGGGGGGCAGTGTCCGTCGCGTAGAACAGTGTGCGGTCGCCCGCCTCGATGACGTAGAGTTGCACCATCTCGCCTGGCCCGCCATGGTTGGCGGGCACGCTGGTCACGCGATAAGGGCCGACGGTGAAACGCTGGCCGGGGGTGACGGGGGTAAACACAGCCCGCGTCTGCTCCAGGAAGTCGGGCGGCACGCCGTCGTTGAGCCAGGCGTGAGAGGCCGAGAGGCGGCGGAAGGCGGCGTCGAGGACATCGGCGCTGCCGTACCAGTGCAGCACGGGCGGGTCAATGGGCATCCAGCCGGGCAGCCGAATCGCCAGCAGGTTGGGGTCCAGGTGGTCGGTATGGGCGTGGGTTTGCAGGACATACTGGAGGGCCAGGAGGGAGACGCCATGCATCTGGCTGGCGGCGATGAGGTCGGGGCCGAGGTCAATGAGCAGGTCGTCGTTGACCAGGGCGGCAGAACGCTTGCGGAGGTTCGGCCCGCCTAAGCGGCGGGCGGTCTGGCAGTTGGGGCAGGCGCAGAAGGGGGCGGGGTAGCCCTCCGAAGCGCCGGTGCCGAGAAAGGTGAGGCGCATGGGGAAGTCCTTGGTGGGTAGTGAGATAGTGGGTAAGGTCAGAGGGTGATGAGGTCGGGGAACCAGGGTAGGTCGGCCAGCCTGGATGGGTCATCCACAAGGGCCGGCGCATCGGTCGGGCGGAGGGCGGCGAGGACGCCCGCGACGATGGCGGCGGAGGGCCGCGCCGTGGCGCCTTCAAGGCAGGGTACGGTCACAACGACCTGGGCCACGCCGCGTGACCGCAGTTCAGCCAGGTCATCGTCGCTGAGCCAGTCGGTGACGATGACCTTGTCGCGCAGGTTGTAGGGCGTGTGGCGGCGAATCAGGTTCATGTCACCGGCGATCAGGTCGGCCCAGGCAAAGTCGGCCTTGACGCGCGGCGTTCCCTCGCCTTCGGGCGGTGAAATCTGTTCGAAGGACAGGCCGGCGAGGCGGCCGGCCATGAGTCGGGCGAAGCGGTCCAGCCAGGGACCGGCTGGCAGGCTGAAGGGCAGCTCGAATAGCAGGGCGGGGTCGGCGTAGCGGAGGCGGGGGCTGTGCTGCGCCAGGGCGTCGGCCAGGGCCTGGCGGTTGAGGCCGGGGGCCATGAGCACGCGGCGGAAGCGGAACAGCGTCGGATGGGCCTGAGTGATACGCCGGAGTGCGAGTCGGTCCAGCGCATCCCGCACAGCCAGCCCATCGACCAGCGGTGTCTGTCCGGCGGCGTCGCGTAGCGCCTGAGCCATCGGGTGGTCAAAACAGGCGTCGCCCAGGCGTAGTGTCAGCGGCATCCCTTCCAGAGCGACGACATCTACGTCCGTTGCTGTCGCCTCGCGTACCAGGGCCACCGCGCGCCGCATATCCCCCGCCGCGCCGCGCCGACGCACGATGACCTCCCGTCCCAACACATGGGCGGTGAACTCGGCCTCGGGCTGGCGGCCGAGGTGGACGACAACGACCTGGGGCATGATGTACTCCGGCATTACAACCTCCCGAAGGGTTGGAACCTTCGGGAGGTTTATCTGAAAGCGGGCTACTGCACCGACAGCTTGATCTTCTGAATCCGGTTGTTGCCCTTGTCGGCGATGTAGAGGGTGCCTTGAGGGTCAATACGCAGGTCTTCGGGGTCCTGGAACTGGCCGGGGTCGCGGCCAGGGTTCTGGAACTCCTTGACCAGGGTGTAGTTGGTCAGCTCGAAGATCTGGATGCGCTGCTGCGCGCCGTCCACGATATAGAGGCGCCCATCAGGACCGATTTCCATGCCTCGGATGAACCAGCCCTGCTCGTTGGAGTGTTGGTAGCCGAAGCTGCGGATGTACTTACCGGTCTTATCGAACTTCTGCATCAGGAAGGTGGACAGGTCGCTGACGTAGATGTTGCCGTCTTTGTCCAGCGTCAGGCCGCGCGGCCGGACAAACTGACCGTTTTGGTCGCCTTTGGCCCCGAACTTCATGACCAGCTTGCCGCTGGGGTCTAGCTTGTAGACCTCTGACGAGTTCTGGTTGACGACGAACAGATTGCCCTGGGAGTCGAACTTGAGGGCCACGGGGCCGTCGAAGCGTACTTCGCCGTCGCCTAGCTTGCCCGCCACTGTGCCATCCGTCTTGAGGCGGTAGACCAGGTTGGTGAAGGTGTCGGCGGCGTATAGGTCGCCGCTGGGCGAGAGGGCCAGAGCGGCGGCCAGGCGCAAGCCGGTATCGGGGCCGGTCTTCATGAGCGTCTTGACGTACTTGCCGCTGGGGTCGAATTGGTGGATCCCCAACTGATCGCCCACGTAGAGCGTGCCGTCCTGGGCCAGGGCCAGGGACATGGGGCGGCGCAGACCGCCCTGGTCGTCCGTGGCGGTGATGACGGTCGCGCCGGGCAGAGGGGTAGGGGTCGGGATGCTAGACGTGGCGGCGGGCGGGAAGGTGGGCAGGGGCGGCGCCGGCTTGGGGTTGCCGCTGGCGTCGGGCTGGCTGCCGGGGCCGGGGGGCATGACCTGGATCTGGAGGGTGGGCTGGCCGGGGGCTGCCTGGCCTTGCGCGGGGGCCTGACCAGTCGGCGGCGCCTGGGTGGGCAGGCGGAGGCTGGCGCCCGTCTCGCTCTGGCAGGCCGCCGCTGCCAGAATCATGACCAGAGCCAGAACTTGAAGTAGGTGTCGCATTCGCTTTCCTCAACAAAACACGAAGGGGCTATATCCAGAGAATAAACGGGGAATTTATAGCACAGGATACGCCTGGGGACCAAACCTATGCAATCGAGGTGGGAAGGGGTAGAAAGACGTAGGAACGCGAAAGGTCCGAGACGGGGGTCTTGCGTGACCTTTCGCGTTCTAGTGTGCTTGAAAACGACAGCCGCGTCACGCCTTAGAAGTCTACGTCGTGGCCGGCGTAGGCATACTCGAACAGGCGGCGCACTTCCTGCGTGTCGGGAATGCGCGGGTTGTTGAACATTGTCCCATCAGCCTCAGCCGCCTCGACAATGTGGTCCAGGTTGACGTAGAACTTGTCTTCAGGTACCTTGAGGCCGCGCACATCGACCGGATGGTTGACCTGCCGCTGCAATTGCTTGTAGGCGGCAATGAGGGCGGTCGCGCGCTCGGCCGGCGTGTCGCCCGGTAGGTCGAGCCAGCGGGCGATGTCGGCGTACCTCTCAGGCGCTTCGCGGGTGATGAACTGGAGGGTGTAGGGTAGGAAGGTGCTGGTGGCGCGGCCATGCGGCGGGTGGAAGACGCCGCCGAGGGAGTGGGCCAGGGCGTGGGCGAGGCCGACGTTGGAGTTGTTGATGCCGACGCCCGCCATCGTCGCCGCGATGTGCATCTTCTCGCGGGCTTCCATGTCACTCCCATCACGGTAGGCGCGGGGCAGGTACTCGAAGATGAGCTTGATGGCCTGGAGAACCATGCCGTCCACAAAGTCGTTGTGCCAGGGGCCCGCGTAGATTTCGATGGCATGGACCAGGGCGTCCATCCCCGTGTCAGCGGTCAGCCAGGCGGGCATCCCAGCCGGGATAGACGGGTCCACAATGGCGACATCGGCTAGCGAGTCGGTGTGGCCCAGGATGAGCTTGCGATTCTCGGAATGGTCGGTGACGATGCTCGGCCAACTGGCCTCCGCGCCCGTCCCGCTGGTGGTGGGAATGGTACACAGCTTCACGCGGCCCGACAGGTTGATTGGCTCGATGGGGTTAACGTCAATAGCCTGCAGGTCCGTCCGGTCGGCCAGGACGCGCACCATTTTAGCCGTGTCCATGGCGGAGCCGCCGCCCAGGCCGATGACCCAGTCGGCGTGGAAGGCACGGGCTTGCGCGGAGGCGCGCGTGACCGTTTCAATCGAAGGGTCTGGCTCGACCTCGGAGAATACGTCCACCGCCAGGCCCGCTTCGGTTAGCGGCTCCGTGACCCGGTCCACGACGCCTAGCTTGACCAGGTTGGCGTCGGTGACGATGAAGGCGCGCTCGCCCTGGATGGAGGCCAGGTAGCTGAGAGCGTCTTCCCCGTAGACAATGTGAGGTGCTCTAAAAAACCACATGGTAGCCTCTGCGAGTTGCTCGCGTGTGGGGCAGTCTTTTAGACTGCCAGCCCAGGCTCGAAAGCCTGCGCCACCGCTTAGGCGGGGAACTGAGTATCAATCGTGGACAGGCTATTGACAAGCTCGGTGGCCGCCTTGACGTTTTTCATAATGGTCGTCATGCTGCCCTCGAGCTTTAACTGTCGTGTCAGTAGACCCTGGATGGGATCGAGCTTCTTTTCGATGACCTTGCGCCAGGTGGGGAGCTTGGCGGTCATGGTGAAGGCGGGGCGGTGGGCGTCAAGTTCATCCACGATGTAGGCGTCGCGGCACTGGCCGTGCCATAGGTCGGCGTACATTGTCACCGGGTCGCCCTGGCCGGGAATGTCGGTGACGACAAAGTAGAAATCGCCCTCCCAGTTGCGGGCGGCTTCGGCATAGTTCTTGGACGTGTTGAGGGCGTCTTTGAAGGCGACGGCCCATTCTTGCGATGGGAAGCGGGGCATAGGCGGATGTCCTCCTTAACGAGTAGGCTGAAAGACTGAAGATTGATGATCTTTTAATCACCTAGTGGAAGTATAGTCCCTATGCCGCAGTGTGTCAAAAGCGGGCGCGGGCTTTGGGGAACCTGACTACTTTGTGGCGGTGTGGGAGGAAGGGGTCATTGCTCGCCTCGTCAGTCGGCCCCTGCTGGTCGTGATGGAGGCGAAAAAGCAGGACTTCGAGGGCGGCTGGGCGCAGTGCCTGGCGGAATAGAGCCAGCGCCTGCTTAACGTTCACCCCCCGTTTGGGACTGCGCCAGCGCGCCGAGGGCGGTCAGGCCCAGGAGGACGAGGAGGTGGAGGCCGGGCGGCGGGCTAAACTGGAAGGCCCGCGCGCCGTCAAGGAGCAGCGACGCGCCGACAAAGGCCGTCCCGACGATAATGCCTAGCCGCAGCAGGTTGGCCGCCAGGAGGCCGACCAGACTGCCGACGATTAGGGCCAGGACGAGGACGAGCAGCGGCTGCCAGTCCAATCGTCCCAGATAGACCCACGCGCCATAGCCCCCCAGGACAAAGCCATACAGGAAGGCGAGGCCGGTGATGAAGCGCACGGCCAGCCAGCCGACGAGCAAACCGACGACGGCGGCGGCCAGCAGGGCGACCAGCGGCCGCTGGAACACAGCGGCCGCATAAGGGCTGGCGAGGCTGTAGCCGACGAGAAAGCCGGTGACGGCGATCAGCACCCGGTAGAGCGGCCAGCCGGCGAAGCAGTAGATGGCCCCGAGCAAGAGCAGGCCGAGGGGGGGTAGACCAGTTAGCATAGTAAGCACAGGAATACTTAGGAAGGTTGAGTTGTCACAAAGTCTACGTACTCCTCCTGGAGGGTCGCCTCCGAGGTGATTCCTAGCCGGGCCAGCAACTCGCCCACCATCTCCGCCTTTAACTCAGCGTCGCGTTTGGACCAGGTGCGGCTCTTGAGTTCCAGGAAGGTGCCTGGCTGGGCTGGGCGGGCCAGTGTGTCCAGGTTGATATAGAAGCCAATGTCTTTGTAGAGGACCTGCCAGCGACGGCGGTCCTTTTCGATTTCGACCTCGGCCGTCGGGCGGAAGTATTCGCGGTAGAAGCGGCGGCTGTGGCGGGCCGGGGCGATGAACCGCGAGCGCGACAGTAGGATAGAGTGGTCGAACTCGCGCTCTTTAGCGGGCAGGGTGAGCGTCAGGCGGTAGCGCAGGTTGTACGACTCGCCCTTGTCGTTGATGAACTCGTCCTCGCGGTAACGGAGACGGCCCTGGGACGGATCGTCAAAAGTGAAATAGGTGTCGAACTGGCGGTAGTGCACGTGACGCAGCACCGTCAGCGTCGGGATGCGGGTCTGGGGGTCGCGGCCCTCGATGAGGGCGACAATCCGATCCGGGTCGTCAACCCGCGCCTTCACCTGGACCTCGAACGACTCCTCCTGCTCCAGGCCGCCAATCGCCGCCAGCTTGCTCAGAACGCTCTTCTCGCGCTGGATGAGGAAGTAGTCAATGCGGCGGGCGTAGTCCTGGGCGGCCAGTCGCAGATTGTCCTCATTGAGAGTCATCAACTGGCGGTCGCGCATGAGCCAGCGTCCCTCGACCATGACATCCCGCACGTCGGTGGACTTGCCCGCATAGACGAGCTGGGAATAGATGGCCTGGGCATCGCGTTCGAAGCGGGGGGAGTTGTGGAGGGGCTGGAGGTTGACCACGGCCAGGTCAGCGCGTTTGCCGACTTCCAAGCTGCCCGTCAGGTGACCCATGTGCAGGGCGTGCGCGCCGAGCGTGGTTGCCATCGCCAGCGCTTGTCGCGCCGGAACCACAGTTGGATCGCCGGTGATACCCTTGGCGAGAATAGCGGCCAGGCGCGTTTCCTCGAACATATCCAGGTCGTTGTTGGACGCCGGGCCGTCGGTGCCGATGCCAACGTTGAGGCCGAGTTGCAGCATGCGGGTGATGGGGGCGACGCCCGACGAGAGCTTGAGGTTGCTGGTCGGGTTGTGGGCGACGCCAGCGTTGTACTTGCGGAGGGTCCGAATTTCCGCCTGGTCAACGTGGACGCAGTGGGCGGCCAGAACTTTCGCCTCGAACAGGCCCGTCTTCTCAACATAAGGGATAACGGGCAGGTCGTGGAGTTTGCGGCTGTCCTCGACTTCCTGGGCCGTCTCGGCCAGGTGGGTGTGTAGCGGCACGTCGAACTCGGCGGCCAACTGGGCGCAGGCGCGGAGAATCTCGTGGGTGCAGGTGTAGGGGGCGTGGGGCGCGACCGAGGGGACGATGAGGGGATGGCCCTGCCAGCGCTGGATGAAGTCGCGGGCCATCGCCAGGCTGTCTTCGTAAGACTGGGCATCGGGAGTGGGGAACTTGAGGACGCTCTGGGCGCATAGAGCGCGCATGCCGGCCTCGGCGGTGGCTCGAGCTACGCTATCCTCAAAGTAATACATATCGGCGAAGGTCGTGACGCCCGACCGAATCATCTCGGCGCACGAGAGACCCGTGCCGAGGCGGCAGAAGTCGGGCGAGACGAACTCGCGCTCGACCGGCATCATGTAGCCCATGAGCCAGACATCGAGGCGCAGGTCATCGGCCAGACCACGCAGCAGGCTCATGGGGACATGGGTGTGGGCGTTGACCAGGCCGGGGATTATCGCGTGGCCGGCGCAATCAATGACGGAGGACGGAGGACGGAGGACGGAGGATTGGGGATGGCTCCCATTTTGCCCATCTGAGTCTTCAGTCATCAGTCTTAAATCATTCATCGTTCCCACCCAGACGATCTGGCCGTCCTGGACGGCGACGGCGCCGGGTGAGAAGATGTCGTATTGGGCGTTCATGGTGACGACGGTGGCGTTGATGAGGAGGAGGTCGGCGTTGAGCATACAGCATTCCTTCCTGGTCTGGTATCCCCCTCTAGTCTACCCCGACTGGCGCGGTGTGTCAAAGTCGTGACGTAGGCCGCCTCCCCTAGCGCATCATCAAGCGGCCTTTGGAGCGAACCGGGGCGCTCGCCCCAGGGAGTTGCCCTGCCTTGCCGACCTCGTATAATTGAGCCAACTCCGTCGAGAGGACGCCTGTTGTGGCTGCGACATCCACCAAACCGGCGCGCTATCCCGCGCTGCGCCACCGCAACTTTACCCTCATCTGGACCGGGCTGATCGTCTCTAACATGGGGACGTGGATGCAGAACGTGGCCCAGAGCTGGCTCATCTACAAGATGACGGGCAACGACGCCTTGTTCCTGGGCTACCTGGGGCTGTCGTTTGCCATCCCTATGACCTTCCTGCCGCCCATCGGCGGGGTAATTGTGGATCGCGTGGACCGCGTGCGGCTGCTGTACTTCACCCAGTCGGGCGCGGCTATCTCGGCGGCGGTGATGGCCGTCTTCGTCTGGGCTGGCTGGCTTCAGCCCTGGCATATCTTGCTCGTTTCGTTCTTCCAGGCGCTGCTGCTCGCCTTCGACAACCCGGCCCGCCAGTCGCTCATCCCCGAACTCGTGCCGCGCACCGACTTGCTCAACGCCCTGTCGCTCAACTCGGCCACTTACACCGGCGCGGCCCTCGTCGGTCCGGCCATCGCCGGTATCCTGCTCGCCCTGACGGGGCCGGCCTGGCTCTACTTGCTCAACGCGGTCAGCTACCTCGCCGTCATCTTCGCGCTGTTCGCCATGCGCGATATGCCGCCGCGCCCGCGCCGCACGACCACCATGCGCGAAGCCCTGTTCGGTGGCGTGCTGTTCATCGTCCAACACAAGCTCATTCTGCTCATGCTCATTCTGTCGGCCCTGGCCGCCGTATTTGGCCGTTCGTACCAGCAACTCTTGCCGGTGTTTGCCGACGATGTGTGGCAGGTGGGATCGGGCGGCTACGGGCAACTGCTATCAGCGGTAGGCGGCGGTGCGCTGATTGGAGCCTTTGCCCTGTCATCGCTCAGCAACTTCAAGGCGCATGGGCGGCTCATGGTCGCCAGCGGGCTGCTGTTTTGCCTCACCCTGTCGCTCTTCTCGCTGACTCCCTGGTTCGGTTGGGGTGTAGTCCTGCTCACCATCGTAGGGGTGAGTACGACGGTCTTCACCACCATGATCTCCACGACTATCCAACTGCGTACTCCTAACGAGGTGCGCGGCCGGGTCATGAGCTTCTATGCGGCGACGCTGATTGGGTTGCCCTCGTTTGGGTCGCTGGGCATTGCTGCGTTCGCCAGGTCACTGGCTGGTGACGCGACGACTCCTCTCAGCCGGGCCGCGTTGGCAGTTCTCAATGGGTTGGGGGTCACGCAAGCGACGGCCGGCCTGGGGGGCGCGGCCGGGGCGGTGCGGGCGATTGTCCTGGGCGCGCTGGTGGTGGCGCTGGTGATCCTGGTAGCCGCGCCGTCACTGCTGCCCATCCGCGCGCCCACCGTGGTGGGTGGGGATTAGGCGTGTTCTGAGACGCTGGCCGACTCGCCGCCGTCTACGACAAGGTTATGGCCGCTGATGTGGGCCGCCTCGTCCGAGGCCAGGAACAGGGCGGCGTAGGCGATGTCTTCCGGGCGGCCGAACTGGCGCAGGCGCGAGGCGGTGGGGCTGGTCCGGCGCGCCGTGTCGGCTGAGGGCGTGGGAGATGGGGACCCGCTCGGGTTATGGGCGAATTGCGGTTCCAGGCGTTGGGTGCGGGCCGGCTTGTTCGCCACGATGACGCCGCCAGGGCTGATGGCATTGCAGCGGATATTCTGGTCGCGGTACTCGACCGCGATCTGACGGGTCAGGCCAATCAGCCCAGCCTTCGAGGCCGCGTAGGCGGCGAAGTGGGGATAGCCGTATAGCCCCTGGAGCGAGACTATATTGATGATCGAGCCGCCGCCTTGCTGTATCATCTGGGGTATCACAGCGCGGCAGGTGCGGTAGGCGCTGGACAGGTTGACGTCTAGGGTGCGCGCCCACCGCTCTGGCTCGGTGGCTACCACGCTCCCGCCAATACTCACCCCCGCATTGTTCATCAGAATATCAATCGCGCCATACAGGTCTAGCGTAGTCTCAACGAGGTCAGCAACAGAGGTGTCCTGGCTGACATCGGTTTCGACCGCGTGGGCAACGCCCGACGCGGCCTGGATGGCGGCGACACAGTCCCGTGCGGCGTCCATATCCCGATCGGCCACGACGACGCGGGCGCCTTCCTGCGCGAACAGCCAAGCCGTCGCCCGACCAATGCCATTGCCGGCTCCTGTGATGATGGCGACTTTACCCCGCAGGCGCATGTGGTTCTCCTGAACCTACAACATGGCGAGCATGCCTTTGACATAACCGATGCCAAAGGCGTGACCCTGGTACTGGGGCGCAAGGTCGTTGACCGTGTGCGGGAAGTGGGTCGGAATGAGGCCGCCATCGAAGCCAACCGAGGCCAGAGCGCGTAGCACGGCCGGGAAGTTGCAGTCCGCCTGGTCCAGGAAGCACTCCTGGAAGCGGGGGACGATGCCGTTGACCCCCTGGACGTGGCCGTAGAGGATCTGGCCGCGCGACCCAAAGTGCTGGACGGCGGCGACAATATCGGTTCCCATCGCCGTCCAGTTACCCAGGCAGAAGTTCAGCCCGCTCATGGGGCTGGCGGCAATCTCCATCGCACGTCGGAAGCCCTCGAAACTGCGGAAGAGACGCGGCACGCCGCCCAGTTGCTCGACCGGCGGGTCGTCGGGGTGGAGGGCCAGCTTGACGCCTGACTCAACCAGTACGGGGCGGATGGCCTCGATGAAGGTGGTGTAGTTGGCCCACATCTCGGTCTCGGTGTAGACCCGGTCGCGGAAGAGGGGCAGGCTGTCAGCGACGCTCATGTCGAACCGTTCGACGCTGGCCCCGCCGCGTCCCGGTACGTCGAAGGTCGTCCGCCACGAGGCGCGGAGCATATCGGGCGGGTTGACCATCCAGTGGTAGCCGAAGATGGGGATGTCGGCCTGACCCAGGTGGCGGATGGTGGTGGCGACGTTTTCGATTTGCTCATCGCGGCCGGGCAGGCCGAGCTTGATGCGGTCCATGCACCAGGGTGGGAGGGGGTTCTCGATGGCAAAGGGCTTGAGGCCCGCTGCCTCGACCCGCCGCCGCAACCGCACCAGGTCGTCTACGGACCAGGACGCGCCAACTGTCGTGCCGCGCTCCGGTGGGAAGCGCGCCCGCCACTCCGCCTCGCTGCTCGCCCCGACCAGGACCACGTCTTCGACACCGTACTGCTTGAGGAAGCGGAGGAAGGTGTCTCCCTCGTCCAATACCGCGTAAGCCGCCACGCGCATCATAGACCCTACCTCTAGGGATGAGTAATTGTATAATGTCGACAGGACTATAACATAGGCTATAGAGGGTGTCAAAAACGTTTACGGTCCTCAACTTGCTCTAATTCGGGTAGTTTCGGGTTACGTTTCACAGGAGGGAGGCAGACATGGGGGCGCTCAAGCAGAAAGAGCGAATTACGCTGCTGGTGGCGGTCGCCGCGACATTCGCGGCGGGCGTACTCAACGCGACGCGAGCCACGCCGCTCGTCATTTTTGCTGTAGCGGCGGTGGCACTGGCAACGCTGGCCTCGATTGTAGGCGATGCGACGGAGCAACTGGGGGCGCGGCTTAGTCCCGGCGCCACAGGCGTGCTACAGTCCGCGCTCGGCAACCTGCCCGAACTGTTTGTCGCCATCTTCGCCCTGCGGGCCGGCCTGGTCAAGGTGGTGCAGGCCGCTCTCATCGGCTCGATCCTGAGCAACAGTCTGCTCGTGTTGGGGCTGGCTCTCCTGTTCGGCGGGTTGCGCCACGGCACGCAGAAGTTTGCCTCCGACCAGCCCAAGATGATCGCCACCCTCATGTTCCTGGCAACGGCGGCCCTCACAGTGCCGACGCTGGCTCAGACGCTCCATACGCCCGCCGAGGCGCACGAGGAGGCGCTCGGTATCGCCTGCGCCATCGTCCTGCTGGCGGTCTTCATTGCCAGCATTCCTGTCTCCATCCAGGGCGGCCCGACGACGGTGGCAAAGACACCGGCCACTTCGGCTGAGGGGCATTGGCCCATGGGGCTGACAATGACGCTCCTGGCCGGGGCAGGCATCGCGGCGGCGTTTGTGTCCGATTGGTTTGTCAGCGCCCTGACACCAGCCATCCAGACGCTGCACATCTCGGAGGCGTTCGCGGGGCTGGTGGTGGTGGCGATTGCGGGTAACGCGGTCGAGAATGTGGTGGGCATCCAGCTCGCCCTGGACAACAAGCCCGACTACGCCATCAGCGTCATCCTGAATAGCTCTCTTCAGGTCGCCCTGGCGCTGACGCCGGTGCTTGTCCTGCTCAGCTTCGTGATAGGCGGCGCGCACCTCACGCTCGTCCTGCCGCCGCTGCTGGTGGCCGCCATCGCCCTGGCGACCCTGGCCAGCAACTTTATCGTCTTCGATGGGGAGTCGGTCTGGATGGAGGGGGTGGCGCTGGTGGGGCTATACATTATCCTGGCGGCGTCGTTTTGGTGGGGCTAGGCCTAACGGCCCAAGCCCTCGTTGCGCCGGTCCTGGCCAGCATAGCCCGTCATCTCGATGTAGCCGTTGCCCTGCGCCGAGCCGGTGATCTTGACCGCGCCCTCCCAGTAGGCATACGAGACGTTCAACTCCTGGTCGGGGGCGTAGGGCGTGATGTCCAGGCTGATGCCCTGGCTGGGGACCTGGAAGCGCCAGCGAGCCGGGTAGACGGCCTTCGTGCGGGGACTAGTCCAGCGGTCCAGAACTTGAATCTCGATATCCTCGCGGGCCAACCGCGTGACCGTGCCATCCGCTGCGACGAGACTGCCGCCCGATAGAGGTTCGATGGAGCCGTCGCGCTGGCGAATCTGGAAGAACATGATGTCGCGGCCGTCGGCCAACTGGAGGGCGAACCAGTCCCAGCCCACGGCGTTCGGCCCCAGGGCGCTCGTCCCGAACTCGCGGTCGAGCCAGACCAGGCCGTTGACCTGGTAGGTCTTGCCGTCCAACGTCACCATTCCGTCGGCCTGGAGGCGCGTGGCGCTGTAGTAATACGAGGCGTTGCCGGCCTGGGCGCTCTTCTGCGATAGCCCTCGGTCGCCCTGGAGGACAATGGGTTTCGTCTCGCGCAGTTGGAGGTCCAGGCTGGCCGGTCCCTCGGCGGCCTTTAGACGGACGACAGCCGTATTGCGTATTGCGTCCTCCGTCTTACGTCCTCCGTCCTCCGTCGTTTCAGCCGCTTCCCAACTCTCCAACCACACCCGATACGGGTCAGCCTGGGCGCCCGCCAGCCCGGCCGCGCCGCGACTGAACCGTTCGAACGACACGAAGCGGTCGTCGGAGGCGCGGGTGACGGCGAAGTGGGCCATGTAGACCTGGCGGGTGGCCCAGTCGGAGGCGCGCGCTCCCATCTCCGGGGCGATAGCCTGGCGGAAGAAGGTTAACTGGAAGCCGAGGTGTTCGCCGTCGGCGCTGTCCAGGTTGCCGGTATAGTACCACCACTCGGTGCGGTATTCGGGGTGCGGGCCGTGGTCGCGGGGAAAGACGAACTGGCGCGGCTCGGTGACGCGGGCAAACCCGGCGTCGGCTGGCCCTTGCAGGGCTTCTGTGCCGACTAACCGCGCCTGGACCTGGGGCGGCGCGGCGGCGCGCAGTGTCCAGGCCACCAGGCCCGCTAGCAGGGCTAAACCAATCACAATCATCAACCAACGTCGCATATACTCTGTCCTCAATCCATGATCATCCCTATCAACCCATCCCACCGCAGAGGGCGCGGAAGTCACGGAGGAACAAATAAAAACCTTTGCGTCCTTTGCGTCCTTTGCGGTTCATTGTTCTGTGTCGTTTACCACAGCCGTCCTTACCCAAGTCAGGGTGGGCTAGCCGTGGCGGGCGAAGTCGAGGAGGGTATCCTTGTCGGCGGTGGCGACGCCGATGACTCGATCCGCGCCGCCGTAGTAGACAAAGTATAGGCCGTCTATCTCGGCGGCGCCGCAGGTAAAGACGACGTTGGGCACGTCGCCCTCTAGTTCCCAGGCTTCCTCCGGCTCCAGAATTGTCTCTGTCGGCCAATGGATCACCCGCGACGGGTCATCCAGGTCGAGCAGGGCGACGCCGAGGCGATAGACCCGGTCCGGGCTGACGCCGTGGTAGATGCACAGCCAGCCGTGCTCGGTCTTGAGGGGCGGGCCCCCCGCGCCGATCTTGAGGCTATCCCAGTTACCCGGGCGGGGCTGCATGATGCGCCGGTAGTCGCCCCAGTGAACCAGGTCGTCGGAGTAGGCCAGCCAGATGTCGGGCGGGATGCGGTGAAACATGACATAACGCCCGCCAATTTTCTCTGGGAACAGGGCGGCGTCCTTGTTGTCGGGGCCGGGCAGGACGACGCCGTGCCGCTGCCAGGTGAAGAAGTTGGTGGTGGAGGCCATCGCCACCTGGATGCCCAGGGGCGACCAGGCGGTGTAGAGCATATAGTAGGCGTCGTCTATGCGGGTGATGCGCGGGTCTTCGACGCCCCAGACTTCGGTCAGATCGGCCGGCTCGAAGACGGGACGGTCGAGGCGGCTGAAGTGGACCCCATCCGCGCTGACGGCGAAGCCCAGCCGTGAGACATTGGCGCCGATGCCCTGGGCGCGGTAGATCAGGATGACCGCGCCGTTGTCGTAGGCGACGCCGCAGTTGAAGACGGTGCGGCTCTCCCACTCGTGCGCTGCGATGGGGGCGAGGACCGGGTTGCCAGGGTAACGGGTGAGTTTCATCTTGCCCTCTAGAGCGTTGGTTGGTGTTTAGCCTAGCACAAACGACACAAAGACCACAAAGACACAAAGATGTAGATCTCTTCCTTGTGCCTTTGTGTCTTTGTGCCCTTTGTGACTCGAGTGATAGAGCCGTTTCCCTAAGCCGCCCAAGACTTATTTGAGACCGGCGTAGGAGATGCCCTCGATGTAGTACTTGTTGAACAGGAAGAACAGAATCAGCACCGGGATGGCGTTGAGCATCGAGCCGACGAGGACCAGGTTCCAGGCGGTCTGGTACTGCTGGCGGAAGAAGGACAGGCCGACGGTCATGGTGTACATCGAGGCGTCCTGGAAGTAGAGCAGCGGACCGAGGAAGTTATTCCACTGGGCCTGGAAGGTCAGGATGACCAGGGTGAGCAGGGCGGGCTTGGCAAGGGGTAGGATGACGTCTTTATAGATTTGCCAGCGCGACGCCCCGTCTATGTAGGCGGCCTCCTCTAACTCCTTAGGCAACGCCTTGAAGAATTGGGTCAGCAGGAAGATGCCGAACGCGCCGACGGCGCCGGGGACGAGGATGGCGGCGTAGTTGTTGACCCAGCCCAGCCGCCCGGCAATCAGGACGTAGCCGGGGACGAGGGTGATGGCGCCGGGGATCATCATCGTCGCCAGCATGCCGGAGAAGACGAGTTCCTTGCCCGGAAAGTTGAGGCGGGCGAAGGCGAAGGCGGCCATGGAGCAGAACAGCACCTGGGTAGCGATGTTGACGAGGCATAGGATGATGGTGTTCAGCACCCAGCGGGGGAAGGTCGCGCCTGGCCCGGCGCTCGTCTCCCAGACGCGGCCCCAGTTCTCCGGGTGCCACTCAGTGGGGATAATGGTTGGCGGGTAGGCCAGAATCTCGCGGTTGGTCTTGAACGTCCCTAGGAAGGACAGGATAAAGGGGCTGAGCAAGACCAGGCCGATGCCGATGAGCAAGGCATAACGGATAACGCGGTCCAGGTAATACTGGGCGGGCTTGGCCTGCGGCTGTACGACCTGGGCAGGTTGTTGGGTGGTGGTGGCGGTGGCCATGGAACCTCCTTTGGAGGACGAAGGACGAAGGACGAAAGACCAATCAGAACTCTAGGCGGCTTCGGTCTTTGGTCCTTGGTCCTTGGTCCCTAAATCTGCTCCGTGCCTCGTTCGATGTAGTGGCGCTGGATGAAGGTGAAGACGAAGATGATCGCGCCGAGCACAAACGCCATGGACGAGGCGAGGCCCATGCGCGGCGGGCCAGCCTTGCCGAGGGCTTCGTTGTAGATGAGCAGCGTCGGCGTCAGGGTCGTGTCGAGCGGACCGCCGGCCGTCATCAGCAGAGCCTGGTCGAACAACTGGAAGGTCCCGATGGTGCTGAGGACGATGACGAGCAGGATGACGGGCCGCAGCAGGGGCAGGGTAATGTTGACGAAGCGGTGCGCGCCGTAGGAGCCATCCAGGGAGGCGGCCTCGTAGACATAACCAGGGATGTCCTGGAGGGCGGCGAGGAACATAATCATAAAGGTAGGGGCGGTGGTGAAGATGTTCATCGCCATAATCGCCATGAGGGCGACACTGGGGCCGCGCAGCCACCACTGGTCGGCGGGGATAGTTCCGCCAAACAGGCCAGCGATAATCTCAATCAGCCCGCGCGGCTCCTGGAGCCAGCTCACCGTCACGTCGCGGCTGAGCAGCTGTGACAGGCCAAAGTTGATAAAGCCGTTACGGTTGTAGAGCCAGATAAAAATCATCGAAATGACAACAGACGAGGTCACACTGGGAGCGTAGAAAACCGTCCTGAAGAAGCGCTTGCCCGCGATGGGGGCGTTGAGCAGGACAGCCATTAGAATCGCCAGGAGGGTCTGGACCGGGGTGACGATGAGGGAGTACCACGCCACATTGTAGAGGGAGCGTAGGAAGCGTGCGTCACCGAGCGACTCGATGTAGTTGTTGATGCCGCGCCACTCCGGTGGGGTGAAAAGGTCGAAGCGGGTAAAGCTCAGATACACCGCGTAGATCAGCAGACCGACGGTAAAGACCAGGGTAATAATGAGGTAGGGCGACAGGAACAGGTACGCAGTGAGGGCTTCGCCACGTGCCTTCTCGTTCTGCCAGAAGCCTGTTCGTTGCCGTGTTGCTTGCGCTGCCATGCTGCCTCCTTAGAACAGGGGTGAGGGATTAGGGACCAGGGGCTAGGGCCAGTCCTTCTTTCGCTGGCCCCTGACCCCTGGCCCCTAGCCCCTGTCACTTATTTGGCTGCCATGTCCTTATTGGCCTGGTCAACGCCGGCGTCGAGGGCCGCCTTCGGTTCGGACTGGCCGAGCCAGACCTTCTCCAGCGACTTGGCGACGGCGTCCTGGACCTTGGCGCCTTGTGCACCCCAGTAGGCCAGCTTGCCAACCTTACCCATCTGCGCCAGGGCGGCCTCGTTGGGATGGTCCTTGAACCAGGGGTGGTCGAGGGACGCCTTGGTCGAAGGCAGAGCGAAGCCAGTCTGGAGGATGGCTTCCTGGTTCTCGCGGCTACCGAGATAGAGAGCGAGGGCAGCGGACGCCTTGGGGAACTTGGTAGCGGCGTTCACGCCGATGCCGTTGGTGAACAGAATGTCGGAGACGCCCTTCGCGCCCTTAGGCAGGGGGATAATCTTGTACTTGACGTCCTTGAAGTCCTTGGCGAGGAAGGGGATCATCCACCCGCCTTCCCAGGTCATGGCGACTTGCTGCTTGGCGATGGCCTCACCGCACCAGCCGGAGCCAACGTCGCTGGGGGAGGCGAGGGACTTGTCCTTGAGCTTCATGTCGGCCCAGTACTGGGTGGCCTGCACAGCCTCGGGCGAGTTGAAGGTGGCCTTGGTGAAGTTGGCATCGGTGAAGTCGCCGCCGAGCTGGAAGAGGGATGGGGCGAAGCGCGCCCAGTCGGGGGCCATGCAGAAGCCGTAGACGCGGCCCTTGGTGAGCTGCTTGGCGGCGTTCTTCAGGTCATCCATCGTCCAGTCAGCCGTCGGCTCCTTGACGCCAGCGGCGGTGAACATGTCAGGCAGGTAGACTAGGCCGAGCGTACCGAAGTCCTTCGGGATGGCGTACAGCTTGCCCGCGTTGGTGAAGACCGGCAGCAGGCTTTCGAGCCAGTCCGACTTCTGGAGGCCAGACTGACCCAGATAGTCGTCCAGGGCCAGGAGCTTGCCTGTCGCGCCGAAGGCTGTCATCAGCTCGCCGTCCACGTAGAAGGTGTCGGGGGCCTGGTTGGCGGCCATCTGGGCCTTGAGCTTGGTCTGGAAGTCGGCGGGGACAGGCTGATAGGTGACTTTGACGTCGGGGTAGACTTTGTTGAAGCGGGCGATGGCGTCGCGCCACACGGCCTGCTCGGCCTCGTCGCCCCAGCCGGAGAAGGTGATCTGCGCGTTGGGTTCGACGTCGAATTTCTTGAAGAAACCGGGACCGCTGGCGGAGGCAGCGGGCTGCTGGCTCTGTGCGGGAGCGGTGGTGGCCTGGGCCGGCACGGGCTGCGCGGCCTTGGGGACTTCGGTAGCCTTAGGGGCGGTCTGGGTCTGTGTCGCGCCGCCACTACAGGCAGCCAGGACGAGGGCGACAAGGATGATGAGGGTCAAGCTAGTTTGCTTCATGGACTGTTCTCCTCCTTGAGATATACTCCGTGAGTTAGACGACCGTGTGTATCCTTGCGTGTCAGGGGCAGGGGACAACTGGATTGCGGGCGTAGCACCTCCTTGAGTGTCAATACCTGCAACGCGCGGGCTTGGCCGTGTCAGATGCCAGGGGGCGCGGTGGTATGGCGCACCACTAGCTCAGTGGGCATGATTTCGTGTACGGGGGGGCGGTCGGGGCTGTCCAGGGTTTCGAGAAGCAACTCGACCCCGCGCTGACCAAACTCATACAACATCTGGCGCATGGTGGTCAGCCCCATCATATCCGCCACTTCAATGTCATCGTAGCCGATGACCGATAGGTTCTCGGGGACGCGCAGGCCTAACTCCCGCGCCGCCTCCAGGACGCCCACGGCCTGGGTATCGCTGGCCGCCACAATCGCCGTAGGCCGCTCGGCTAAAGACAGCATGGGCCGTGCCAGGTCGCGGGCTTCACGGCGGCCGTGTTCGCCTTCGGCGTAGTATTCGGATCGCACTGGGAGACGGGCGGCGGCCAGGGCCTGTTGGTAGCCGAGGAACCGATCTCGACTGGACACAAAGTGGAAGGGATTGTTGATAGTGTCCCCAATGAAGCCAATCCGCCGGTGTCCTAACTGGATCAGGTACTCGGCCGCCCGGCGACCGCCTTCCACATCGTCGGTCGTGACACGGTGGAGCCTGGCCAGGGCGGGATGGTCGGCGTCAATGAGGACGATGGGGATGTCAGCGTGGACGAGGTTCTCGGCTTCGTGGTCAAGGGGTGAGAGGGAGATAATCAGGACCCCGTCCACCTCTTTGCTCGTCGGTAGGTGCTCGAAGCACGTGGCGCGGCGTTCGGGTGTGTCAATGTTGTGGATGACGAGGTCATACTCGCTTTGCGAGAGCAGGCTCACCGCGCCCGCCAGGCGTTCGGTGACCGAGGGACGCGGGAAGAAGGGCACGAAGACCTTAATGATGAGCGTCTTGCCCAGCGACAGCCGGCGGGCCGCCGCGTGTGGCGTATAGTTCAGGTCACGGATGACGTCGAGAACGCGCTGGCGAGTGCCTTCGCTGACCAGCGGACTCTGGTTCAGCACCCGTGACACGGTCGCCAGTCCGACCCCAGCATGCTCCGCTACGTCGCGGATGGTCGTCATAGCGCTCTCCCCCGATTGGAACCGTTTCCAGGGTTTCTTCAAGTATACTGCCTGCCCGGTCGTTTGTCAAGCAGCTTTCAATGGAAATCAAACTCCTTTACCTCACCCTTGTACACAATCTTGAACTTGAGGCGACGCCAGTGGCTGGGCAGGTGCGGTTGGCTGACCAGGCCGTGCTCGGTGACGCGGATGCCGCCAAAGCCGAAGACCGCCGCCTGCCAGACCGAGCCAGCCGCCGCGCCGTGGATGCCGTGTTCGGCGTTGAGGCGCAAGTCCTTCAAGTCCACCAGGGCGGCTTGCCTGAAGAAGGGATAGGCCGCCTCGGCGTCGCCCATACGGCAGGCCAGGATGGCCTGAATGCCCGGCGCGAGGGACGAGCCGTGGGTCAGGTCGGTACGCGGGGTGTAGTAGTCCCAGTTGGCCTGCACGGTGCGGGCGTCGAACTCATTCGGCAGCATGTAGAACAGCATGAGGACGTCGGGCTGCTTGAGGACTTGGGTATGGTTAGTCTCCTCGATGCCGAAGAGCGCTTGGACCGACTTGTGGCGCGGTTCCAGGGCGGCCAGGTCCACGTCGCGCCGCTCGAAGTAACCCTCAAATTGCTCGAACAGTCCAGTTTCCGGGGCCTGGAGGATAGTAATGCGGGCGATAATGTCGCGCCAGTGGTCCAGTTGGTCCTCGGTGAGACCAAGCCGCGTGACTAGGTCGTTCCGCTTGTCAGAGGCGGTAGCGGCCAGCCAATCCAGCAGCGAGAGGGCCAGGCGCAGGTGCCAGCGCAGCAGATAGTTGGTGTAGAAGTTGTTGTCCACGTGCTCGTGGTACTCGTCGGGGCCGATGACGTCGTTGACCTCGTAGCGCTCCTTCTCCGCGACCCACTCGGCCCGGCTGCCCCAGAACTGGGCCGTATCGAGAATCATCTCCGCGCCGTAGTCGCGCATGAAGGCGTCGTCACCGGTGACCTGCCAGTACTGCCAGACGGCAAAGGCGATGTCCGACGAGATGTGGATTTCGATGTCGCCGGTCCAGATGCGCACGTCCTTGCCGTCGGGGCCGGGGACGGTCTTGGGCGTCACCTCGTCGCCGATCATGGCCGACTCCCAGGGGTACTGCGCGCCCTGGAAGCCGTTCTCGCGGGCTTTGGTGCGCGCGCCGCCGAGGGTGTGGTAGCGATAGAGCAGCAGGTTGCGGGCGAGCGCGGGCTGGGTGAAGGTGAACATGGGCAGGATGAAGATTTCAGTGTCCCAGAAGACGTGGCCGCGGTAGCCGAAGCCGCTCATGGTCTTGGCGGCGATGCTGACGTACTCATCGTGGCGGGGGGCGGCGATGAGCAGTTGGAACAGGCTGTAGCGTGTGGCGACCTGGGCTTCGTCGTCGCCCTCGATGATGATGTCGGTGGTGTCCCACAGCTTCGCCCACGCCTCGGCATTAGCCGCTTTCAGGCGGTCGTAGACGCCCGCGCTGGCGGCGACATTGTTCAGCGTGTCCAGCGCGGCCTCGCGGACGGCGCGGCCCGCGTCCAGGGCAGAGAATAGCGTGACAATCTTTTCGGCGGTGACAGTCTGGCCCGGCTGCGCCTGGACCCGAGCGACGACGACCGGCCGGTTCTCGGCGTGGTGGACAGCGTAAGCCGCGTCGGGACAATCCACAATGGCGAGACGGGCGGCCTGGCCCAGGAGAATGCCCGTCTGGCGGGTGCGGCTGACCAGGTAGACCGTCTGGTTGTCGGTCTGGCCCTGGGCGACCTTATTCCAGTGGACGAAGCCGAGGTTGGTGACGTGGCCGTCGAAGCCGCCTTCGATGACGACTTCGCCCGCGCCGTCCACGAGAGTGACTTCAACGCGCTGGGCGAGGACGGCTGTATCGGCCAGGCTGGTGAACCGTTCATAGCGAACGTCTACGGTGCGGCCCTGCGGGCTGCGCCAGCGGAAGGCGCGGCGCAGGACCCCCATACTCAGGTCGAGGATCCGCTCGTAGCTGAGGAGTTCGCCCTGGTCGAGGCGGACGCGCTCGCCGCCAACGGTAACGGCCAGGGGCAGCCAGTTGGGGGCGTTGGCGAGTTCGGTCATGACGATGGGCACGTGGTCGAAGACGCCGTGGATCATGGTCGTCGCCCACTCGCCGGGGTAGCCTTCTTCAAACGCGCCGCGCGTCGAGAGGACACCGTTGCCGATGGTGAAGACCGATTCTTGGGGCCGGAGCTTGGCGGGGTCAAAACTGGTTTCGCGGATGAGCCAGGTGGGGGTAGTCATGGGCGGGCCTCCAGTGCTTCCACAATGTCCTTCAACGTGACATTCGAGAGGTCGGGGAAGACCGCGTCCGCGTGGCCGACGCGTTCAACAGGGCCGAGGCCAATCGCCTTCATCGCGGCTGCCTGGGCGGCGTCAACGCCGGCGGCCGCGTCTTCGACGACGACGCACTCAGCCACCGGCAGGCGGAGCATGCCAGCGGCATACACGAAGAGGTCCGGGGCGGGCTTGGGGCGGATGACGGAGTAGCCGTCGGCGATGGCGTCAATGTCCGCGCCAATCTCCAGGCGGCGTACGACTTCCTGGGCGTTCTTGCTGGCTGAACCAATGGCGGTCTGGATGCCAGCGGTACGAAGTTCGTCCAACAGGGGGCGGACGCCAGGCAGTAGATCGTCTGGCGTGATGTTGACCAGCGACTCGACGTAGTAGCCGTTCTTGCGCTCCATGAGCGCCTGCATCTGGTCTTCGGGCAGGACGCGGCCTTTGAGCAGGAGTTCAAGGGATTGGCGGCGCGAGACGCCGCGCAGATGTTCGTTGTCGTCTCGGGTAAAGGGGATGCCTAATTCGTGGGCCAGGCGTTGCCAGGACAGGAAGTGGTACTCGGCGGTATCGGTTAGCACGCCATCCAGGTCGAAGATGATGCCACGGATGTTCATGCGAGGCGCCTCCAGATATGCGGTTTTAAGGTTACTCGCTACTCGGATACTCGGTCGAAAGGATGTTAGCCACGATAGCTGCCAACTCTTGTGCTTCTTGTGTCGCCGCCACCCAGACAATCCGCCAGTCAATGGCGAAGTAGGCGTGAACGGCTATGTTTCGGAAGCCAGCGATATCCGACCACTCAACCTCCGGATGTCGCTGCCGAAAAGCGGCTGGTAAACGCGACACGGCTTCACCGATGATAGTGAGTTTTTGGAGGACCGCGCTTCGTATCAAGTCGCTCGCTCGGAAGCGCTCGAATTCCACGTCCTCCAGAAAGCCTTGAATCGCGTCGGCGGCTTCAACGATGTCGGCCAGGTAGAGTTCTTCACGCCGTATAGAGAACCTGGGCCGAAGCGAGAACGGAAGCCCGGAGGCGCGGATGAAGTCCGTTCTTGGGGACAAGGTCCACCGGCCGCTGGAGCAGCGCGGCTAACTCACGTTCGAGACGTATTAACGTGAGAAAACCGACCTTGGCCTCTGGCTCAAACTCGACCAGCAGATCAACGTCGCTTTCGGGAGAGAAGTCGTCCCGAATGGCCGAGCCAAAGATAAGCAGTTCGCGCACGTGATACTGCGCACATAGAGCCGCGATGGCTTCGTGAGGTAAGACAAAGGTGGGGGCTAACATGGATAGACCTCCACCCTAAATTATGCAAGTCCTATGCCTCTTGTCAACCGCGCCCTCGTTACACCACTACCTCGCCGGTGCGGTCGGTTTCGGAGGGGGTCGCGCCAGGCCCGCCGCGCTGGAGGAAGCTGGCGACGAGGAAGGCTTCGCTGATGTCCTCCAGGCTGACGAGGCCGAGGTAGGTCTGGCCGTCGTAGACGGCGGCGACCCGCCCGCCCTGCTCGGCCAGGGTGCGCCGTACATCGTCCAGGGTGGCGGTGGCATCTACTTTGACAAACTCGCGCTCCATGATGCCGGTGATAAAGCCATCCTCAAGCCCCGCCTGAAGGGCGCGCAGGACAGTGGCGCGGGTGACGATACCGAGGGGCCGCGAGCCTTGCATCACCGCGAAGTCGGGCTGATAGCTGGTCAGGATGTAGTCCACGACGCGGCTGACCCGGTCGCCAATCGCCAGCGTCAGGGCGTGCTTGTTGTAGGCGTCGCCCACGCGCAGCGTGCGTAGGACATGCTTGGCAGTGGCGTCGGCGTTCTCCTGGCCCGCGCCGAAGAAGACGAACACGGCGATGAGCAGCAGGGACCAGTTGTTGGTGAAGACGCCGATGAAGCCGAACAGGACGGCGAAGCCCTGGCCGATGGTCGAGGCGAGGCGGGTAGCGCGGGGATAGCCCAGGCGCATGGCGAGCAGAGCGCGCAACATGCGGCCGCCGTCGAGGGGGAAGGCGGGGATGAGGTTAAACAGGACGAGCATCAGGTTGGCCCCGAGCAGCCACAGCCGCAGCGTCTCGACCGAGGGTGTCTGTAGGCCCTGGAAGGTGAGTCGTTCATCGAGGAGGCCGACGCCTGCCACCGGGCCGAGCAGGAGCAGGACCAGGAAGATGACCACGTTCACCAGCGGCCCTGCCAAAGCAATCAGAAACTCGTCGCGCGGCTTATCCGGGGTGCGGGTGAGCAGGGCGACGCCGCCCAGGGGCAGCAGGATAATCTCGCGGACGGGGATGCCGAATCGTTGCGCCACCAGGCTGTGGCCGAGTTCGTGGAGGGTAACGCACAGGAATAGCAGGAGCATAAGCAGGATGCCGAACAGCGCGCCCTGGGGGTTGCTCGCGCCGCCCCACTGGAGCGCCCCGACAAGCAGAATCAGAAAGAAGGTAATGTGGATTCGAATATTGATGCCGCTGACTTCGGCAATTTTGAATGACCAACCCATACCCCACCTCGCATTTCGACACAATTAACAGAATTTACAGTATGAATCGAGCCTTCCCTAAGACGCCTCCGGACCAAGAGCAACGGTCGTGCCATGTGCCATAGGCTCGCCTTTCTGAGTTGGTCGCGCCCACATTCCTTTCGTTTAGAGATGTGACATAAGAATAGACGTGACCTATGTAGAGACGTGACATGTCACCTCTCTACATAGTTACGCATCATTATGCCTCTACAAGATGCCTCTACAAGCCGACGCGGGTAACTTCGAGCCAGCCGGGACGGGCGGCAGCCGCTTGCTCGATGGCGCTCTGGCTGCCCAGGACGACAACTCGGCCGTGGTCGGTGACGGCCTGGAGGGCGTCGCCGAAGCGGCGGAAGTCCTGGATCGTCGTGCCCAATACCTCCTCGCGGACGCGCTGGCGCACGGCGTTGCTCTCGCCGAACAGGTAGCGCTCCATGGAGAACCAGCCCTTGGCGTCGGGCAGGCGGTAGGTGTCAATCCCGCCGATGGCGCCGATGATGGTCTTGGTTAGCTCGTCGTCGCTGAGGTCCGCGTGGCGCAGGTAGTCGGCGGTGCGGTCGTAGGCGTCCAGGGTCGCTTGCAGGTTGGGATCGCGGTACGATAGGTAGTTGAAGACGCCGCTGAAGCGGTCGAGGGAGCAGAAGCCGCCGTAGGCTCCGCCCTGGACACGAACCTTCTCGTGCAGCCAGCCCGTGCTCAGGTAGCGGGCGACAACGGCCCACGAGCCGTGGTATTGGTAGCCGTGGGCGAAGAGGTTGGCGCCCTTGCCGACGTAGTTGATCTGGCCGGGGATGACAAACGCCTCGTTGGCTTGAGTCTGCGACGGCGACCAGGTGACAGGCAGGCGGGCAGCGTGGGGTAACTCGGCCAGGAAGGCGTCTACCTGTGGCGCAAGGGTAGCCCAGGCCGCCTCGTCCACCGTGACGTTGGCGATCATCGCCCCCCGATTGATGAGCGTCGTGCGCAACTCCTCCAGGCGGGCCAGGACGCTGGGCCAATCGTTAGTGACTTGCTCAGCCAGGCGGCGCACGAAGAACAGACTCGCCAGGCCGCCCATCTGCTCGTCGGCCCAGTCGGCCTCATTGTAGACCGCGCTCAGGCGGCTGTCCACGAAGCTAGAGCCGCTGAAGATGATGGCTGGCTCCATGCGCGCCTTGGCCTCGAGGACCATCTGAAGGAAGCGGTCGCGGTTGTCGAAGCGGGCCGTTAGCAGTACGTCGCGCAAGATGCCCAGCAGGTGCGGTACCTGGCTCAGCATGGCCTTACTGCGCAGGAATAGGTAGGAGGCAGCCGTCTGGCTGTTGAGGATAAGGCCGCTGCGCGTCGCACGCCAGATCCCGCCCGTGTCGCGGTTGATGCGCTGGGACAGGCGGACAAAGTCCTCGGTCTCCGTGCCCATCTCTAGCAGAGCGCGGCCAAACAGCGGGACGTAGGGCAGCAGGCGCTCCGGAAGGCTGTGCAGATCGAAGCCCAGGTCGAGGTAGAGGATGCCGTTGGTGAACAGGTCGTGGTAGAGAGTCTGGACGTGCTGGCGCTGCTGCACATCTAGGGGGATGAGCTTGTTGACCTTGTCCAGGTCGGACAGCTTGAGGCTGGGGATGGTCGCCAGAGCTTCGGGCGTGTCCGGGGTATTCTGAAGCTCCTTGAGGGCCTTTGTCTCCGCGATGATCCGGTTGACGTCGGAGGACTTCATACGGGCGCGGGCGGTGTCGAGACGGGCGCGCTCGTCAGCGGCCTCGCGTTCATTGAGGGCTGGGTCGGGGTGGAGGACGACCGTCGTGCGGTGGGAGTTCTGGACCAGCCACTGGTCAATTAGGCTCTCGAAGTATCGGCCAGTGCCGAGACGCTCCTTGAGACGAGCCAGGGGACCTTCAAAGGCGAGGTGGGCCAGCGGGTCGCCGCCGTGGAGCCAGGCGTTGAGGAACCAGAACAACATGCCCAGGCCGCGCGGGAAGCCGCCCGTGTTGTTCTCGCGTAGGTCGAACTCAAGGGAGTTGACGGCCGCCTGGACGGTGTCCGGATCGAGGCCGTCGCGAGCGAGGCCGGCCAGGGTGTCCAGGATGAGCGTCTCGACCTTGTCCACATCGTCGAGAGCGACGCCTTTGAGGCCGGTGGAGAAGTTCATCTGGCGCAGCTCGTCGCTGAAACCCGTGCCGGCCAACTCTTCGCCCAGGCCGGAGTCGATCAGGGCGCGGCGCAGGGGCGACGCCTGCATGCCCGTCAGGAGGTAGGCCAGGGTCTGGAGGGCCAGCGTCGCATCGGGGTCGGTCGCCTCGCCGAGCAGCCAGTTGACCGTGACATAACTCTTCTTGGCTGTGTCGGCGTCCTCATCCGTGGCGTAGTGCTCGACGATATGGCGCGGGTGGTCGAACCGCTGCTGGAGGCTGACCCCGGAGCCGATCTCCTGGCGCTTGAACTGGCTCAGCCAGCTGTCCAGGTAGCGCAGGCGCTCGGTCGGGTCGTCGTCGCCATAGAAGTAGAGATACGCGTTGGAGGGATGGTAGAGGCTGTCGTGGTAGCCTTTGAAGTGGTCGTAAGTCAGGTCGGGGATATGGCGCGGATCGCCGCCCGAGTCGTAGGCGTAGGTCGTATCGGGGTAGAGCGAGCGCTGGATCATCTCGCCCAGGACGGCCTCGGGCGCGGCGTAGACGCCCTTCATCTCGTTGAAGACAACGCCTTTGTAGATGAGAGGGTCATCCGCGTTCTCTAGCTCAAAGTGCCACCCTTCCTGCTGGAGGGTGGTGCGCTTGAGGAGGGGGTAGAAGACGGCGTCCAGATAGACGTCTACCAGGTTGTAGAAGTCTTTGACGTTCTGGCTGGCGACGGGGTAGACCGTCTTATCGGGGTAGGTCATGGCATTGAGGAACGTCTTGAGCGAGCCTTTGAGCAACTCGGTGAAGGGTTCCTTGGTGGGGTACTTGCGCGAGCCGGCCAGGACGGAGTGCTCCAGGATGTGAGGGACGCCCGTCGAGTCGTGGACGGGGGTGCGGAAGGTGATGGCGAAGGCTTTGTTTTCGTCGTCGTTGGACAGGGACAGCAGCCGCGCGCCGGTCTTGACGTGGCGGTACAGGCGGGCCTGGGTGCGTAGCTCGGGGATAAACTGCTCGCGTTCCAGTTCAAAGCCGTGGGTGGTGGTCATGGGATACCTCGTGGAAACAGGAGTGGACTCTAAAATTATAGGCCGGGAGTTGGGAATAGGAAAGAGAATAGAGCACGGAGGGGGTGAAAAGTAAATCGAATTACACTGTGGGGTGGTTGGAATCTTGACCTGGGGGGGAAGCGGGGTTATCCTTCACCACGTCTAGGCAATCCTCGGCCCAAGCCGAGCAGACGACCCCGCCGCGGGGTAAGAGGACCAGACCATGTTCCACAAGAACCCTAAAACATTTCTCCTGGCATTGCTCCTGGTAGGCATGTTCGGCTTAATGACCGTTCCGCCCACCGCCCAATCCGCCCCCCGCTACCAGGGCGCCAGCCTGACCACCCTCGGCTCGGCGTACACTCAGAACTTTGATACGCTGTCTAATACTGCCGGGAGCACCACCAATAACCTTACCATTACTGGTTGGTTCATGACCGAGAGCGGCGGCGGCGCGCGCGACAACGAGCAGTACGCCGTGGACACGGGCGGCAGCACCACGGGCGATACCTACAGCTACGGCGCGGCCGGCAGCACCGAGCGCGCGCTGGGCCAGCTGCGGAGCGGCACGCTCATCCCCTTGTTTGGCGCCCTCTTTACCAACAACACCGGCTCCACCATCACCAGTCTGTCCATCGCCTACAACGGTGAGGAGTGGCGGCTGGGCACGGCGGGGCGCACCGACCAGATGAACTTTGAGTATAGCACCAACGCGGTGGACCTTGTCACGGGCACGTGGACCAACGTCCCGGCCCTCAACTTTGTGACACCCGATACCGTAACGGTGGGGGCCAAGAACGGCAACGCGGCCGCGGACAGGACCGCCATCTCCTCGACCATTACCGGCTTGTCCATCGCCAATGGAGCGTCATTCTGGATCCGCTGGAACGACCAGGACGCCAGCGGCGCGGATGACGGCCTGGCGGTGGACGACTTCTCGCTGACGCCCAACGCAGTGACGCCGGTCAATCTCAGCATCAACGACGTCTCGCTCAACGAGGGCAACGCCGGCACGACAAGCTTCACCTTTACCGTCAGCCTGTCGTCGCCAGCCGGACCGGGGGGCGTGACGTTTGATATCGCCACCGCCGACGGCACGGCGACCCAGCCGAGCGACTATACTCAGAAGTCCCTGACGAGCCAGACCATCCCCGCTGGCAGCTCGACCTACAGCTTCACCGTCCTGGTCAACGGCGACACCACGCCGGAAACCAATGAAACCTTCTTCGTCAATGTCACCAATGTCACGGGCGCGACCGTCACCGACGGCCAGGGCCAGGGAACCATCGTCAACGATGATGCGGCCCCCAACCTGACGGTCAACGACGTGTCGCTGGCCGAGGGCAACGCCGGCACGACGACCTTTACCTTTACCGTCAGCCTGTCGGCGCCCGCGCCGGCCGGCGGCGTCACCTTCGACATCGCCACGCAGGACGGCACGGCGACGCAGCCGGGGGACTACACTCAGAAGTCCCTGACGAGCCAGACCATCCCCGCCGGCAGTTCGACCTACACCTTCGATGTTCTGGTCAACGGCGATATGACGCCCGAGAACGACGAGACCTTTTTCGTCAACGTCACCAACGCCACCAACGCGATTCTCACCGATGGGACGGGCCAGGGGACCATCGTCAACGACGACCTGACCTATATCCACGAGGTCCAGGGCAACGGCGCGACGACGCCCATCCCCGGCTCGGTTGTCATGGTGGAAGGGGTGGTGATTGGGAACTTCCAGGGGAGCAATAAGCTCCAGGGGTTCTTCCTCGAGGAGGAAGACACGGACGCCGACGCCGACCCGAACACGTCCGAGGGCATCTTCGTCTTCTGCAATAGTTGCCCGACGCCGGTGGCGGAGGGGCAGCGGGTCAGAGTGACCGGGACGGTGTCCGAGTTCAACGGCATGACCGAGATCACGGCCAGCACGGCTGGCTCGGTCGTCGTCACCGACGCGGGCAACCACCTGGCGGAAGTGACACCGACGACTATCATGCTGCCCATTGTGGGCGATCTGGATGCCTTCTACGAAGCGCGCGAAAGTATGCTCGTCACCTTCTCCGACACGCTGACGGTATCCGAGTACTTCGACCTGGATCGGTTCGGCCATCTCACGCTGTACCAGGGCGGCCGACCGTTCCAATTCACCGAGGACAACGCGCCGAGCGTGGCGGGCCTCACGGCCTACCAGGACAGCCTGGCGCGGCGGCGGGTCATCCTCGACGACGACACCAACGTCCAGAACGAGTATCTGAGCCAGCCCGACGGACAGCAGCAGGTGTTCTACCCCCAGGCCAACGGCGGCTTCTCGGTCGGGACACAGGGGGTTGACTTCTTCCGTGGCGGCGACACGGTCAGCGGGTTGACGGGGATCCTACAGTGGTCCTGGCCCGGCTTCGGGGATAATACCTGGCGCATCCGCCCCGCCGCCGCCCACCCGACGACCTTCACCGTCGCCAACCCGCGCCCGGCCAGCCCGCCTAACGTGGGCAACGGCACCATCAAGGCCGTGGGCATGAACCTGCTCAACTACTTCACCACCATTGACACGACGGCGAGCAACAACACGGGGAA
>JAHCIP010000199.1 GCA_026129165.1 Anaerolineae bacterium | reverse complement strand
CTGGTTCATCCGCTGGGGCGGAGAACACCTCGTCCGGCGGTCCGACCTGGGCCAGCCGCCCGTTGATGAGGACGGCCAGGCGGTCACCCAGCGTCAGAGCCTCGTCGCGGTCGTGGGTCACCACCACCGTCGTCAGCCCCATGTCCCGCACAATCCCGCCCACCTGGTCCACCAGCCCGGCCCGCGTCGGCGCGTCCAGGGCCGCGAACGGCTCATCGAGTAGCAGCAGGTCGGGCTGGAGCGCGAAGGCCCGCGCCAGGCTGGTGCGCTGCGCCTCGCCGCCCGACAGGCCCCGCGCCGAGCGCCGCGCCAGGTGAGCAATCCCCAGCCGGTCGAGCCACGTCTTGACGCGCTGCTCGACCTCCGCGCCGCGCAAGCCGTGCAGCCGCAGGCCGAGGGCGACATTATCAAACACCGATTGGTCCACCAGCAACGGCTCCTGGAACACGACGGCCATGCGCCGCCGCAGCCGCGTCAGGTCTGTCGCCCGCGTCACCGGCTCGCCCTCGAACCAGACCCGTCCCTGACTGGGCGGGACGAGCAAGGCCAGCGCGAGCAGGAGCGTACTCTTGCCCGCGCCGTTGGGGCCAATGACGGCCAGGCTCTCGCCGCGCTTCACATCGAGAAGAGGGACTTGCAGGACCGTTCGCGTCCCGCGCCGCACGACCAGGTCTTCGACCCGCGCCAATGCCTCGCTGCCCGCCCTGTGGCTCATGTCCAGTTCCATCGGGTTATAGGGGCCGCTGGCGCTGCTGCACCCAGGTCAGCAGGCCGTTGACCAACAGCATCAGCAGCAGCAAGACGAGGCTGAGCGCAATCGCCAGGGCGAAGTTGCCCTTCGAGGTCTCCATGACCGTCGCTGTGGTCAGTACGCGCGTCTGGCCCAGGATATTGCCGCCGACCATCATGGACGCGCCAATCTCGGAGATGACCGCGCCAAAGCCGGCCATGACCCCGGCCAGGATGGGCAGCCGCGCCTCGCGGATGAGCAGCCATACCAGTTGGGGGCGCGTCGCGCCGAGGGCCAGCAGTTGCAGCCGCAGCCGGGGGTTGAGCGACTGCATCGCCGCCACGGTCAGCCCGGTCACGACGGGCGTGGCGATGACGCACTGGGCGATAATCATGGCTGTCGGCGTGTAGAGCAGCCGGAACAGCCCCAGCGGACCGTTGCGCCACAGCAGGATGGTGACAAACAGCCCAACGACGACAGGCGGTAGCCCCATGCCGGTGTTGACTAGCCCGATGACCACCCGCCGCCCCCAGAACGAGTTCAGCGCCAGGGCCGCGCCGGCCGGGATGCCTAGGCATAGGCTGAGCAGCGTCGCCAGGCCCGACACGCGTAGTGAGAGCCAGATGACGCTCCACAACTCGGCGTCGCCGCTCACCATCAGGCCGACCGCCTGGCGCACGCCCTCGATAATCAGGTCCATCGCTTACTGGCCAACCTCGGCTTCACTCTTGCCGGCGTCGGGGAAGAACAGCGCCGTGCCGTACTTGTCTACGCCAAACGCAGCGATGAATTTCTGAGTATCGGACGCTACCATGAAGTCAGCGAAGGCCTGGCCGCCCGCCGCGTTGATGCGCGGTGACTTGGTCGGGTTGACCGGGATGACATGGTAGATGTTGAGGAGCGGCTTGTCCCCTTCCACCAGGATGTCCAGTTTCAGGTCCTTCTTGCGGGCTAGGTACGTCGCGCGGTCGGTGATGGTGTACGCTTCCTTCTCATTGGCGACGTTGAGCGTCGCGCCCATCCCCTGCCCCGTCTCCTGGTACCACGTCTGGCCCTTGGGCACGCTGCCCGCCTGGCCCCACAGCTTCTTCTCCAGGGCGTCCGTGCCGGAGTTGTCGCCCCGGCTCAGGAACAACGCCTTGGCGTCCGCGATCTTCTTGAGCGCGTCTACCGACGACTTGATGTCCTTGATCTTGGCCGGGTCGGCCGGTGGTCCAATGATGATGAAGTCGTTGTGCATGACCAGCAGGCGCTTCGTCCCGTGGCCCCCTTCCATGAACTTGACCTCGGCGTCGGGCGAGTGGACCAGTAGCACGTCGGCCTCGCCGCGCTCGCCCATCGTCATGGCCTGGCCCGACCCCACGGCGACCGTCTTCACGACATAGCCGGTCTGGGTCTGGAAGCGCGGAATCAGGACATCGAGCAGGCCCGAGTCCTGTGTGCTGGTGGTCGTCGCCAGAATCAGGTCGGGGTTGGCAGGCTTAGCAGCTGCGGGCGCTGTCGTCGGCGCGGCCGTGGGGGCCGTCGTGGCGGTGGCCGGGGCCTTCGTCGCTGTTGGGGGAACCGGCGAAGGCGGAACCGCGGTCGGCGCCACCGGGGCGGTGGTAGGCGCGGTCGGGGCCGTGGTCGCCGCCGCTTTAGGGGCCGAAGCCGTTTGTGTCGGCCCGCCGCAGGCGGCGAGGAGAAGAATGAGGAGGACGAGGGACAGATGACGCATAGATTTCTCCTTCCATCACGCGGCGCGGGGCTCAACCCCCGCGCTAGTCAGACCAAGCCCAAAGGGCTAAGAGTCTAGCCCGTCAGGGCTTCGCTTCAATAGCCGTGGGCTTCAGCCCGCGGCGACATGCTTGCTTATCCCTCCACCCACACTTCTTGGCCTGCCCCTTCAACGCGGTAACCGCCTAACGCCTCCACGATGCGCTGGAACTCGTCGCCACGTAGAGTGGCTAATACGGTCTGGAGGGAAGGTGTGGCGTTGCACTGGGCTAGGACCACCAAATCATAAGGTTCCTCGGCCAATGGCGCGAAGTCGAGGCCGCAGGCCCGCGCCGCCGCGTAGATACCCAGCCCGGCGTCGGCCTCGCCCTGCGCCACGGCCTGCGCCAGCGCCAGATGGGTCTCGGCGACCCGGTCATAGCCCGTCAGCCGGTCGGGGGTGAGGCCGAGCCGCGCTACATGGCGGTCGAGCAAAACGCGCGTGCCGGAACCCCGCTGGCGGTTGACCAGTCGCAGCCCCGGCCGGCCCAGGTCGTCCCAATTGCGCACGCCTCTTGGGTTGCCCGGCGGCACAATCCAACCCACCAGCCGCGTCGCTAGCCGCACCAGCACGGCCCGTTGGCCTGGCAGGAGGCGTCGCACGAAGGGGGCGTTATACTCGCCGTCCTCATCTACCAGGTGAACGCCGGCCAGGTCCGCACGGCCCTCGGCCAGCGCCATGAGACCGCTCAGCGAGCCGACAAAAGCGGTCGAGACAGACAGGCTGGCCGGCGGGCGCCGTACCAACCTGAACAGGGCCTCCAGGGATAGATCATGGCTGCCGGTGAAACGCAGAGCAGCGGGCGAGGGTGAACTTGTCGTCGTCTCGGTGGCGCTCATCAGCGTGCGCCAGCGGGCGAGCGCCAGACCAAACGCCGCCTCGATTTCCGACGGCGAGTACCCTTGCGCCAGCGCGTCCAGCAAAGGGCGCTCCAGAGCATTGACCAGGCTCGCCTCGCGCAGCCAGGTCTGACCCGGTTGGGCAGACTCCGCGACGTGGGTGCCGCCGCCGCGGCGAGTTGTCAGCAAGCCCTCTTGTTGTAGCACCGCGTATGCCCGTGCGACGGCGCCCACGCTGCACCCCAGCGTCTCCGCGACGTCGCGCACCGTAGGCAGGGCCGCGCCAGGGCTAAGCTCGCCCGAAGCGATAAATTGGCGCAGTTGATGGGCCAATTGGCGATAAATAGGGTCGGCGTTCGCGCCGTCGAGTTTGAGGGGGAGATTAGACACTCTAGAAGTCTCGCTTTGTATTGATACAAGTGTACAATAGATGGCGCAGGGGGTCAAGAAAAGCACAACTCCCAGGCTCTACAGCCTGGGAGTTGTGCTTGACTTTCGACTAGTAGCGGTCGTAGCCGCCGCGGTCGCCGCGGTCGCCGCCTCGGCGGTCGCCTCCGCCGCGACCCCCGCGCCGTTCGCCGCCGCCGCCACCACCACCGCCACCACCGCCATCGCCGGTGCGCGCCTGCGCCTCGTTTACACGGATCTGACGACCGTCCACCATCGCGCCATCCAGCCCGCGAATGGCGGCGCTGGCCTCGTCTTCGGTGCTCATTTCCACGAAGCCGAAGCCGCGCATGCGTCCGGTCTCCCGATCCATGGGCAGGTACACATCCACGACCTTGCCGAACTGCCCGAATTGTTCGCGAAGAGCCTCTTCGCTCGTCCGATAGGCCAGGTTGCCGACGTATAGTTTCTTGTTCACTCTCGTTCCTCTGGGGACTCCCTGCCCCGACCCTATGGTCTCGTAGATCCGCGTGTCCACCCAAGCCACCGGCCTCGCGAAGACTGCACCTGCGACGCGCACGGACGCTGGATTTGGAACAACTTCCAGGGGCGCTCTACACCCATCACTATACCATAACTAAACGGCGGTGTCAAGTCGTAATTTTGCACTCCACGATACAGGGCCGCGTCTGCCTTGCCGCCAGCGCCAACGGGGATTATAATCCCAGGCGGCGGGACGATTGAGTTGTTCAACCAGGGGAGGCGATGTGACGATGCGGATTGGTATTTTGACCATTAGCACCCGTGGGGCGCGGGGCGAACGCAAAGACGAAAGCGGCCCTCTGATCCACGCGCTGGCCGTGGAGAAACTGGGGGCGCGGATCGTCCAGGAACATATGATCCGCGACAGCCAGCCGGACATTGAGGAGATTCTATCCACCTGGGCTGACGGCGGGACGATGGACCTGATTCTGACGACGGGCGGCACGGGCTTCGCGCCGACTGATGTCACTCCTGAGGCAACCCACGCCATCATCCAGCGCGAAGCGCCGGGGCTGGTTGAAGCCGTGCGAGCCGCCTCACTGCGCGTCACGCCCCATGCTATGCTCTCGCGGGCCGTGGCCGGCATCCGGGGCCGCACCCTCATCATCAACCTGCCAGGCAGCCCCAAGGCCGTGCGCGAAGGGCTGGAAGTCCTGCTCCCGGTCCTGCCCCACGCCATCGGGCTGCTCCACGAGCAGCCGGGCGAGGACGAGCGCCACATCCCATCCACCTAGCCGAGCGACCCCACCAGAGGCTGTGATGGTTGAGCTATATGTCTGGTTGGCCTTATTCCTGAGTGTCATCGAGGCGGCGCTAGTGGCGTATCGCTATCGGAATGACCCCGGCCGGGGCCGTATGCTATTCTACGCCGTCGGGGCGGGCGTCCTGACCTTCATCCTAATCACGGGGCTGGCGCAAATAGTGTGGCGTGCCGTTTTCCTGCTCGATACACGTCCGGGTGGTGGCGCGGAAAGCCCCGACCGCGCGATCGCCCTCAACTTGACGACACTCGCGGCGGGCGTAGTGGTGATTGTTGCGACGGGCGTCGTGACAGCGGGGGCGACCCTGGCCGGCGTGCGCGTCGGCCGGGAGTTGAACGGCCGGCCAGGCCAGCCGCCCTTCCAGCCCGTCACCTTGCCCGCCCAAGTAGCCGGCGTCCCCCTCGCCCGCCTGCGGCAGATGCTGACGGACCGGCTCGATACTGATGAGCTTAACAATCTCGCTTTCGACCTGGGTGTGGACCTGGACTCGCTCCCGCCGACGGGGTCGAGTGGCCGCGTCCGCGAGCTACTGGAGTATCTGCATCGCCGGGGTGAGTTGGAACGGGTCGTCGCGTGGGTGCGCGAGCGCCGGCCGGATGTGGGGTTATAGGGATCAAGTGAGTCCGGGTGTGTTTATCCCCGTTATAGGCAACTGTCACCCTGCGAATTCCTTCATATGGAGGAAACGAAGTGAAGGGTCTCGTTTTCGTTAGACGAGACCCTTCACTTTATTCAGGGTGACATACTGAACTGCGTTCGCTTCAGCTGAGTCCTAGCGGTGGACGACGACCGGGGTGCCGACGCTGGCCCAATTGAACATCCAGGCCGCCGCGCCCAGCGGCAGGTTGACGCAGCCGTGGCTCATCGGGTGGCCGAAGTTGTTGTGCCAGTACGCGCCGTGGATGGCGTAGCCTGCGTAGAAGTACATCACGTGCGGGACATTGGGTAGGTAGTAGCCCGGCCCCGACATCGCCTGTGCGCGTAACTTGGTCCGAACGGCGAAGGTGCCCACCACAGTCGGCGTACCGGGCAGGCCAGTCGAGACCGCCGTGCTGTAGACGGGCGTGCTGCCCTCATAGGCCGTCAGGCGCTGCTTGCTGAGGCTGACATCAATCCAGCGGCCGCTGGTGGGCGCGTTGGCTGGTGGGACGCCTGCAGATACCACCGAGAGTGAGTCGTTTGGCTTGGGCGCCACGGCCTGAGCGATAGGCGCGCCATTGGGCGCGGGGGCGGCGGCTCGACCGGGGAGGGTCAGGCGCTGGCCGCTGTAGACCATATTCGCGTTGCGGATACCATTGGCCTGCATCAGGGCGGCCACCGTCGTCCCATTGCGGACCGCGATGGCTGACAGCGTATCGCCAGCGCGAACCACGTAGACGGGGGACTGTTCAGGGGGCGCGGCGTGCGCCGTGGTGCGGAGCATCGCCAGCACAAACGCAATGACGAGAGCGATAAGTAGACGACGAATCATTCCCAACCTCCTGCCTTACGATGTAAGGGGTGCCTTACCCACCATTGTAACACGGTTTTAGCGGTTTGTAAATAGCAGAAGGGGGCAAAATAGAGCAACACGTAGCAAATGACGGCAAATAAAAACCTCCCCTGGCATCCCAGAGGAGGTCATTTCTCACTACCCATCAATCACTAAGGTAGAGACGTAACAGGTCACGTCTCTAGTGTCGCTATTCCCTAATTCGCTACCAACACGGGAGCCTGCGCTTCGTGCTGCGGCTCGGTGTGGGCCAGGACATCGGCGCTGACGTGGCCGTTGGTTGGAGCCATCACCGGCGGGCGGAACTTGTAGCCATAGACCAGTAGGCCATTCTCGCCGTCCTCGAATAGCTTGCGCGTCACCATCTCGACCTTCATCCCGATATAGACTGAGTCGGCGTCCACATCGGTCAGTTGCGCCGTCACCAACGGGCCTTCGGCCAATCGGACCTGGGCGACGGTGTAGGGCGCGTAGCCCTCAAAGCCGGCTGGCGGCTCATAGACCGTCGAGAACGAGTAGACCTCGCCGCGGCCGCTGAAGCGATACGGCTGGAGCTGGCGGCTGCGGCACTTGGGGCAGACCGGGCGGGTCGGAAAGACAAGGTGGCCGCAGGCGGCGCACTGGGCGCCCTCCAGCGAGAGGCGTTGGCGGCGCAGACGCCAGTTACGAGCGAGTTCCATCGGCATAAGAGTCTCCTTCCTCCTAGAGCCTAAGGGTCTTGAAAACCTTTAGAGCCGCGTGAGGTCTAATTCATGAAAATATGGGTCACTGCCGTGGCGCCGTTGCCACCCAGGTTTTGCGCTAACCCGACGCGGGCAGCCGGAATCTGGCTCTGGCCCGCCGCCCCGCGCAACTGCTGAACAATCTCGACGGCCTGGTAGACGCCGCTGGCGCCCACCGGGTTGCCGCGCGCCTTGAAGCCGCCGAGTGTCGCAATGGGAATGCGTCCCGCGCGGGCAATGTCACCCGCCTGCCCCAGCTTCACACCCTGACCACGCGCCGCGAAGCCGCACGCTTCCAGGGTGAGAGCCGCCAGGATGCTGAAGGCGTCGTGGAGTTCGGCCAGGTGGATGTCGCCTGGGGTCAGGCCCGCCTGTTGGTAGGCCCGTTGGGCCGACGCCCGCGCGGCGGCCAGGGCCAGCGGGTCATCGCGTTCCGTCAGGCTGAGGGCGTCCGTCACCAGCGTCGAGGCCAGGATACGGATGCCCTGGCGGCCCATCGCCTGCGCCTGCTCCGTGGGGACCAGGACCACCGCCGCCGCGCCATCGGCCCACGGCGCGCCGTCCAACAGGTTAATCGGTGAGGCGATCATCTTGGCCTGCCGATACGCCTTCTCGCTAATCTGGTTGCGGTACATGGCAAAGGGGTTGGCCGCCGCGTTGCGGTGCGCGTTTACCGGGAACTGGGCAAAGTCGCCCACTTCCAGGCTGTGCTCGTGGAGGTAACGCTGCATGAGCATGGCGGTCTGCGACACATAGGTGACACCCTGCGCGGCTTCGTAATCGCCCAGGCCCGCCAGCATCAGCCCCTCTTCCGTCGCCTGCGGCAGCCGGTCGGTCATCTTCTCGACGCCCACCACCAGCGCGGTGTCAACCATGCCGCCAGCCACGGCCTGGTACGCCTGGTGCAGCGCCACGCCGCCCGAAGCATCGGCGGCCTCGACGCGCAGCGCGGGCATGCCGCGCAGCCCGGCCAGGTCGGCGATGAGCGCGCCCAGGTGCTCCTGCCCGCTCAACACCCCACCCAGCATGTTGCCGACATACAGAATATCCGCGTTGTCCAGCCCGGCGTCGTCCAGGCCGGCCAGGGTGGCCTCTACCGCCAGGTCGGCCAGCCCGCGATCCCAATGCTCTCCGACTTTCGTCTGTCCAACCCCAATAATGCTTACGTCACGCATTGATAAGTCCTTTACGTAGTGCGTACTGCGTATTTCGTATTTCAGAAATACGCGCTACGCACTACGAAATACGTTCATGCCATCTGTAGCTTGCCGCGCAACCGCGCATAGGTCGCGTAGTCCACCTCTTCGCGGCGCTTGACATAGGCCAGCGTCGGGGCTGCCCGCTTGCGCCGCTCTACGATAGCGTCCGTCACCTGCAAGGACAGCGCATCGCTGCCCGCGCCGGAACCGAAGGACACCATGAAGATCCGGTCGCCCGGCTGCGCCACATCCAGCGTAGCAGTCAGGCCGATGGGCGACGCGCCCGCATAGGTGTTGCCGATTTGGCCGACGAGCAGCCCCGGCGCGATCTGCTCCGGGCTAAAGCCGAGCATCTGGGCGGCTTTACTGGGGAACTTGACGTTCGGCTGGTGGAAGACGGCCCAGGTATAATCCTTCGCGGTGCGGCCCAATTGCTCCAGCAGCTTCTGGCCGGCCGTGACGCTGTGGTGGAAGTAGGCCGGGTCGCCTGTGAATCGGTTGCCGTGTTCGGGGTAGTGCATATAGGGGCGGCGGAAGAAGTCGGGCGTATCGGTCACGTAGGACAGCGACTCCTCCAGGACGGCCAGGCTCTCCTCGCCCGGCCCTAGGATGAACGCCGCCGCGCCCGCGCCCGTCGTGTACTCCAGCGCGTCGCCCGGCCGCCCCTGCGCCGTATCGGCCCCAATCGCCAAGGCATAATGCACCATGCCGGAGCCGATGTAGCCAAAGGCGGCCTGCATGGCTTCCGTCCCCGCCTTGCACGCGAACTGCCAGTCGGCGGCGCTGACCAGGGGTGTCGCCTCGATGGCCTCGGCCACGAGCGTCGAACTGGGCTTGACGGCATACGGGTGCGACTCCGAGCCGACCCACACCGCGCCGATCTCCTGGGGGTCAATCTGCGCCCGACGCAGCGCGTTGCGCGCCGCCTCGATGGACATCGAGATCACGTCTTCATCCAGCCCGGAGACGGCCTTCTCCTCGATGGGCAGCCCGCCCTCGCCAGCGCCCCAGACGCGGGCAATCTCCGCCGCCTTAATACGAAAGCGCGGTACATACGCGCCATAACCAACAATTCCTACAGGACGATTCGGTTTCATAATATCACTCTCTTCAGTAGTTCCTCAGCCCGCGCAACCTTAACATTCCCTTCGGCTACCAACTGCTCGGCGATACGCTGCACCAGGTCGCCCGTCGCCCCGGCCGCTACCGCGACCTGCCGCGCGTGCAGGGTCATATGACCCTGCTGGATGCCCTCGGTCGCCAGCGCCCTCAGTGCCCCCAAGTTCTGGGCCAGGCCGACACACACCGCCACCTGCGCCAGTTCACCCGCCGTCTCGACCCCCAGGATACGTAAGGCCAGGCGGGCTACCGGGTGCGCCCGCGTCGTGCCGCCGACAATACCGAGAGCAAGGGGGAGTTCGAGTCGGCCCAGGAGGTCGCCGTTGGCGTCCTGGTCCCACTGGGTCAGCGGGCCATACTGTCCGCTCCGCGCCGCCCAGGCATGCGCCGCCGCTTCCACGGCCCGCCAGTCGTTGCCTGTCGCGACGACGACGGCATCAACGCCGTTCATAACGCCCTTGTTGTGCGTCACCGCCCGATACGGGTCGGCCTCGGCGAAGGCTTGCGCCTCGACAATTCCCCGCACTACCGTGCGGCCCTCGATACCGGGGGCCGCGAAAGCGGCGTGAGGAATACGGCATTCGGCGCGGGCCAGGCGGCGGTCGGCCAGATTCGAGAGGATGCGGAGGCCGGGCCGGCCGCCCGTCAGGGCCGCCAGGCGCGGCGCGAGCGCCTCGGCCACGGTGTTCACTGCGTTGGCCCCCATCGCGTCGCGCACATCCAGCATAATGTGGACCACGAGCATGGGGCCGACGCGGCTTGTCAGCCGCCGCGTCTCCACGCCTCGCGCCCCTCCGCCCCGTCCAACAATACTCGGTAGCTGGTCGTTCGCAAGCTGAAGCAATTCAGCGGTGTGAGCCTGGACCTGCGCTGCCGCCCTATCCAGGTCGGGCACGTCTAGGAGTTGGACCTGGCCGATCATGAGCGGCTCGTCATGGCTGGCCGTAAAGCCGCTGCCCTCGCGGATGAGCCGCGCCGCGTGGCTGGCCGCCGCGACCACCGAAGGCTCCTCGACGACCATCGGCACGAAGATATCCCGGCCATTGATGGTAAAGTTCGGCGCGACCGCCAGGGGCAGGCTGTGTAGCCCGACTACGTTCTCGACCAGACTATCCGCCAGGACCAGGCTCAGCCCGCCTTGACGTAACGCATATTCGTCGTCGTCAGACAACCCAACGGCTTCGGACACACGTTGCAGCCGTTCGTCAACACTGAGTTGATAGAACCCCGGCAGGCGGGATGACTTGTTCATATACCCCTTAGAGGTCGAAACCTGGTCTAACTATACCTGGAAAAGACTCTCAAAAGCTATCAAACCCCTCTCAGAAGCTCTCTCGTATTGGTTATCTGGCCTGAGTATGGCTATAATGCCCTATAAGTCGTAAGCCATTGGCTAAGACGACATAATGCCGTTAGTGCTATGGGAGGCTGAGCGATGACTACACTCGTACTGGTGTGTGGGGCGAAAACGGCGGATGACCTCATGAAGGAGTGGGAGGGTCGAGACGACCTCAAGGGGAAGTATACGGTACAGCGCATTGACAACGCCGAGGTATTGGGACCTAATCCAGGCGGCGCGGCCATGGCGTCGCTGGGGCAAGAGCTAACCGTGCTGGTTGTGTCGGCCAGCGGTACTGTACTCACTGCGCTGCGCGGCAGTGCGGCCAACAAAGCGCCAGGTATTACCCGTGATTTCGTGGTGGAGGAGAAAAGCGACAAAGCGCCGGGGATCACCCGCGATTTTGTGGGGGAGGAGTAAGAGAACGTCCCGACCGGACCTGACAGATTTTTAGGGTCTGTCAGGTCCAGGTAACTACACCCGTCGCGCCGCCTCCAACATCGCCTCCAACGATGCGCCTTGCCCGCTGGCCCACGCGGCCTCCAAATCCTCCGCCGTAAGCGCCGCACGCACGAGGGCGAG
>JAHCIP010000198.1 GCA_026129165.1 Anaerolineae bacterium | reverse complement strand
GGCTCGACGACCACCCGCCGCGCCTCAAGCATGCCGTTGTCCCCTGGCCGCCCCTCGACCTGGACATGCGCCCCCACCCGGATGTCACTCAGGCTGCCCTCGGTCTGCGTTTCCAGCAGGATAATGTGCGTGTCGGCGCTGACGTGGACAGTGACGGTTTCCGGCTTGCGTGTCTGCAGGGTGAAACCCGTCGCACTGACCGCCGTCACCTCGCCGCCGGGCGGGGGCGGCGGGCCGGGCCGGCGGGGCGGGTCGCCCTGCGCGTAGGTCGCCACAGCGGTCGCCAGGACCGCCACCAGGACCAACAACCCGACAAGATACTTCTGGAACGGCTTCATCGTGTATTACCTCCTATAGTTGAACCCGAGCCTGGGTGGTTGATGGTTCAGACTATAGCAGGCAATTGTTTAAATCCGGTTTAGAAGCGGCTAGGATTCGGTACACCCTCACTTCATGATGAGGGTTTCGCCGAACGACGCCGACGGCGTTTCGGGGGCGACGGCTCCTCGTAGGCGTCCGTCTCGTCGGTATGAAAGATGCGGTAGTGAGCGCCCGAGGGCGAGGTAAACGCCTCTTCCGAGACGACGGAGTCGGGGTCGGGCAGGCCAGGCTCCAACGTGGGCTTCGGCTCCTCGGCTGGCGATTCCGGCGGTTTCTTAGCCTTTCTAGCACGCGGTGGCATCCCTCTCTCCTCTGAATAGTGGTCAGTGGTCAGTGGTCGGTGGTCAGTGATCCGTTATCAGTCGCCAGCTTTCAGCTTTCCGCCTCAGCCCTCAGCACTCACCCCTCGCCCCTCATCTACGGTTCCAACTTGATGCTCGTAATGGGATGGACTTCCCAGATGGTCGGGATGAAGGGCTTTAAGCTCTGCGGGCCGGGCCGCTGCCCTGTGCTGTGGGTCATATCAAAGAACAGCGAGCCTTCGATCTCGACGGGGATCGGCGGGTTGTAGAAGTCATACGTCATCCCAGGTACCTGTGTCCCGAAGAACTGCTTGAAGGCATCCCGCGCCTGCTTCAGCTTGCGATAGGATCGGCTACGCGACGGCGGCAGACCAGAGAGTTCCATGGTCAGACAGGTGATCGGTTTTGCCTGCGGGTCGCTGCCAATAATCAGGTGAAAATCGTTGTCCGCCTCCTTACTGGCCGCGTACAGAAACGCCCGCACGCGCACGTTCCGTTTCTCTTCCGCGACCCGGTCCGACGTGGCCCCCGTCGTGATGGGCGGCTTGTGCGCGATCATCGTCTTGTCGGGGGTCAGGCTCGCTACCAGGCGCTTGAGGTCGTCAAACGCCTCAAGCGGCGCGTCGGCGATGGACAGTTTCGCCGCCTTACGCGACGTGCCCGCGTAGCTGTCTGGAGAACGCGGCGCGACGGTAAATTCGCGCTCCTCTGTGTTGTCGTACGCATCTGTCTCGTTGGTGCGGATGATGCGATAGGCCGCGACAGGCGCGGCGTCCGTGTCGAGAACCATCTCTCGGACGACAGAGGCTTGGGCCGGTAACCCCGGCTGGCTCGTCCTCGAAGCATCATCACTCAGCTGCGTCATGGCTATTGCTCCTAGCTTCGTCCCTTACGGGGACACACAGGGGTAGGGACACCGGCTTATTCTAGGCTTTGTGGTCCGGCAGGTCAAAGGGGTCAGCTTTTGACCTCTCGCTCCAGAGCGAGGTTGACGGCCTGCCATATCGTCATCGCCTGACCCTCGCCCCAGGCCTGGGCAAAGGCAGGCTCGCCGACGGCCATCCGTAGCCTGGCAAGGGTGGCCTCGTACTCGGATCGGTCCACAGGCGGTACGGGAAAACCCATTGCCTCACGTAACGCGGCTGCCGCTGCAAACAGCCCCCCGGCTCGGTAGGGCTGGTCGTGCGACGCAGCGAGCCGGGCTGCCCCCTCGAGACCCATCGTCATCCCCCCCTTGTCGCCCAGGCGGAACAACAGGGCCAGGCTCTCCGCGTAGACCGCCGCCGCCTGCCCCTCGTCCCCCTGCGCCTGCGCCACTCGCCCCAGTCCGTGAAGCGCATAGGCCAGGCCCCGCCGGTCTCCCAATTCTCGCAGCAGCGCCAGCGCTTGCTGGTGCAGCTCAACGGCTGCGGCAAAGTCGGCCTGGCGGCGGGCGACTGTACCGAGCGCGTCAAGGGTCAGGGCCGCCCCCAGCTTGTTGCCACCACCCCGATACAGGGCGAGCGCCTCCTCCAGCCGCCTCTGCGCGGTATAAAAATCCGCTTGATCGTGGGCGAGCAGGCCGAAGTTGTAGAGTGTCTCAGCGCAGCGCTGCTCATCCTGCGTCTGCTGTGCCAGACGCAGGCTCTCTTCCAGGAGTGCCCCGGCTCGCTGAACATCCCCGCGCAGGCGAGCCAGGTCGCCCAGATTGCTCAGGACCATCCCCGCGCCCCAGGTCTGGCCGAGCGCCTGGTAGCCAGCCAGCGCCCTCTCAAAGAGTGGACGGGCGCGAGCAAAGTCGCCCTGGATCAAGGCGATATTCCCCAGGTTGTTATGCATGTGGGCCACCAGCAACTGGTTGCCAAGTTCCTGAGAGAGGGTTAAGCACTCCTCGTACAACTCTTGGGCGCGGCGGTACTCCCCCTGGTCCGACGCCAGGTTGCCCGAGGTATGGAGCGCATAATGGCGGGCCGACGCGGGCAGGGCGGCCCCCTTGGTCAACAGACCATCGAGCCAGGCGCGCCCCTCGCCAAAGTGACCCCGCAAGGTCCAGAACCGCCACAACAGGCCCGCGATTTCCAGCCCCGCCGCCACGCGCTGAGCAGTGGCCTCACCCGCCTCTGGCTCCCCCCGCTGGCGGGGGGATGGGGGGGTAGTCTCACCACAGCCCCAGGTGAGCGGAGGCGCAGACTGGCTCCATTCCAGCACCGCCCGAATATTGTTGAGTTCCCCTTCCACCCGCTCCAGCCACATCCCTAGCTGGGGACCAAAAAAGTGGCGCTGAGCTTCTTCCACGAGTCGCAGATAGTAGTCCGCCAGGGCGCGGCGGACCGCCTCCTCCTCGCCACTCTCGCGCAGCCGTTCCAGCGCATACTCACGGATCGTCTCGAGCATCGCAAAGCGTGGCTCGCCGTCCGGCCCCGCCACCTGGCGCAACAGGCTCTTGTCCACCAATGATGCAAGGCCGTGGAGAATGGACGGAGGACCCCCCATTGCGGGGGGCAGGCGGAGGACGGAGGACGGAAGATCGACGGAAGGACCGATGACCAACGACGAAGGACCAAGTAGAGAACTGGGAACTTGTTGGTCTTTGGTCTTTGGTCCTTCGTCTTCCGCCATTCGTCCTTCGTCACCGTCTGCGCAGACCGCCGTCACCGCTTCAAGCGAGCGCCGGCCGGGGAACACGGCCAGCCGCCGAAACAGTTTCTTCTCGGTTTCGGTCAACAGGTCGTAGCTCCAGTCTATGGCGCCGCGTAAGGTCTGCTGGCGGGAGGGGAGGTCACGCGGCCCGCCGGTCAGCAGGCCCAGGCGGCTGTCGAGCCGCGCCAGGAGCGCCTCGGGTGGAAACAGCTTGACGCGGGCGGCGGCCAGTTCAATTGCCAGCGGCAAGCCGTCCAGGCGGTGACATATCTCGACGACGGCGCGGGCATTCTGCTCTATCACCGCAAAGTCCGGCTTGACCGCCCGCGCGCGTTGGATAAACAGAGTCACGGCCTCGTATTCCGTAATGCGTAATGCGTCATCCGTGATAGGGAGTCGGGAGTCCGTAGTCGGGAGTCCGTAGTCCCTATTCCCTATTCCGTCCTTCGTCGGCGGGGGCAGAGCCAAAGGCGGCACGAAGTACTCGTGCTCGCCGCTGATGCGGAGCACCTCACGGCTGGTGACGAGCGCCTTCAAGCCGGGGCAGGCGGCCAGGAGGTCCGCTATCACTGGCGCAGCGGCAATGACCTGCTCGAAGTTATCCAACAGCAGCAAGGTTTGCTTGTCGCGCAGCCAGTCCTTGAGACTGTCGAGGAGGGGCTGACTGGCCTGCTCTTTGACCCCCAAGGTTCGGGCGATGGTGGAGGGAACCAGGTTGGGGTCGTGGATGGGGACGAGGTTGACGAAGTAGACGCCGTGTTCCGTATTGCGTATTGCGTATTGCGTATTGCGTATTGCGTCTTCCGTCTTCTGTCTTCCCCCCTCCGTCCTTCGTCCATCGTCTTCCGTCTTCCGTCTTCCGTCTGCCATCAGCGCCTGCGCGACGGCCAGCGCCAGGCGGGTCTTGCCGGTGCCGCCCGGCCCGATGAGCGTGACCAGGCACACATCGTCGCGCTGGAGGAGTTGCTGCACCGCCGCGATTTCCGCCTCGCGGCCCACCAATGACGTGAGGGGACGGGGCAGATTGGGGGCGGGCGGCGGTGGAGGCTGGGGGGTAACCTGGGCTGTCTGGGTCGGCAGCGGCGAGATGTCAGCGCCCTCGTCGCGGGCGAAGCGGATGAAGGCGGGCCGATCCGCTGGGCCAATGTCCAACTCCTCAGCCAGCCGTTCGGCCATCTGGTAAGCGGGGCGCAGCTCATCCCGCTCGATCTTGCGGATCGTCGCCACGGCGTACCCCACCCGCTCGGCCAGTTCTTCTTGGGTCAGGCCCGCGCCCCGACGGCGGCGTTTCAGCCATTGTCCAAACGATAGGTCCGTGTCGATAGGCATCCTCTCGCCCTCGCCGCGTTATCCCCTCCCCTGTGTCGGCTATTATATCACACTGTTATATCACTTTTGTATCACAAAGTGAGTTATGTGGGCGGCGGGAATGTGATTTAATGGGGCCATCAAACCAAGACCAGCCCGCCAACGTGCGGGAGCGAGTGAGAATAGGAGCTTCTAGAATGAACCGTCGAATTCTCGTTAGCCTGATTACCCTGATCGTCCTGGCCGTGTTAGCGACCGCTCGTGTGGGTGTCACACTGGCCGATGGCCCAACGGACAAGCAGCCCGATCCGAGCCGCGCCTTCCAGTCCGTCGCGCCCGACGGTGCGGTGCAAGATCCTGTCAGCCTCAAGGGGCCGCAGTTGCAGACCGTCAAGGGCTTCCAGCCCAGCGGTATCAGCCAGCATCGTCCCGATGAAGAGTCGGGCCTGGAGTTCGCGCGGCGCACGGTGAAGGGGATGCTGAAGCCGGATTATGTCTTCGGTACCGATGACCGCGTGCGCATCAGCCCGGCGACCAGCTACCCCTGGAGCGCCATCGCCCACCTCGTCATCACCCGCGCCGATGGTCAGACTGGAACCTGCACCGGCTTCTTCATCGGCCCCCACACCGTCGCCACAGCCGGCCACTGCGTCTACAACGGCGGCTGGGCGCGCAGCATCATCGTCATCCCGGGGCGTGACGCCAACTCGGCCCCCTTCGGCTCGCAGACGGTCGGTACGAGCGCGCTGCGCACGGTGAACGGCTGGCTCCAGTTCGGGACGCCGCTGTACGACTACGGCGCCATCATCCTGCCCGACAATACGCTGGGCAACCGCGTGGGCTGGTTCGGCTTCGCCAACTACGATGACAACACGATTATGAACCTCATCGGCAACCTGTCGGGCTACCCCAGTGACAAGGCGTTCGGGACGCAGTGGTGGGACGCGAAGGGGATGATTGGCGTGGATGCGGACCAGGTCTACTACCTCATCGATATGATCCCGGGGCACAGCGGCTCGCCGGTGTGGCGCACGATCAACAACGAACGGTACGCCTTCGCCATCAACACCTATCAGAACCCGCAGTACAACTTCGGCAAGCGCATCAACCAGACGGTCTTCAACCTGATGCTCACTTGGCGTCAGTAAAGTGCGGGCGAGACCACAACACAACTGAATCAAAACGCAAGGACCTGGTGGACAATGACGCCCACCAGGTCCTTCTGCATTACCTGATAAGTCAACCCGCTACTCAGCAGGTCGGCAGGCAGAACTTCTTGGTGTAGCACTTCGTGACACAGTTGTTGCCCGTCGAGTCGCACACATCGTAGCACTCGGTGGATGTCCGACACACGATGGAGCACCCAATCAGCCAGTTTCCCGTGTCATATCGCGTCGGACCGCTGAGCGTGCCGCCAAACAACTCCGCTTTGCAGGCGTGGAGATTGGTCGAGAGAGCGCCTGTGCCCACCACCGTCCCTTGCGGAAGGCTGAAGCGCAGCTCGACCTGGTGGCCGACGGTGTGACCGGTCACAGGTACCATCGAGCCGTCCTCCATTTGCACAAGCTGCCCCGTCATATCGCCGCCTGGGCCGAGGTACAGCGTCAGCATCCCCACCAGCTTGAGGCCGCCATTGGGACCGCGCGTGACGGTGGCCTCGAACGCCTTAGTGCAGACTTTTTGGGTCTCCAGGCCGGCCGCCTCTGTCGCCACCCCGCCTCCAACCAGAGATAGCACCGCCGCCGCCGCCGTCCCACCCAGGAGACGCAGCGCCTCGCGCCGAGTGCATCCCCGCGCCAACGCTATTGTGAGATCATCGAACCGTGTCATGCCTTTACCCTCTATCCTTTCTGGGTTGAAACGTCTGAATAGCTTGATACTGACTACAAAGCGCCAGGAAGAAGAGCCGCTTAAGCCGCCTGCTCAACGAACGCTCCGGGCCTCTCTGAACCGTAGGCCATAGCGGACGCGAGAGCCACAATAGCCTCGACGCCCACAGCCACATCGTGCGCGATAACGCCCTGCTCATCAATGAGATAGCCGATCGGGGTGACGAACATGCCATACGCCCGCGAGGTTTCCCAGTGACGTTGCAGGACGACCGGGAAGGTCAACCCGTACTGAGCCGCTTTCGCCTGGTTCGCCGCCGGGTCGCCCCGGCTGACCATCAGGACCCGCAGGTCGCGGCGCGAGCGATGGAGCCGTTCCAGGCGGGGCGCGAGAGCGTTACACGGACCGCACTCCGGGTCGGAGAACACCAGCAGTACCCGCTGGCCTCGGTACTCGTCGAGCGCCAACTCGCCCCCGTCCAGGCGAGGCAGGCGGAAGCCCGGCGCGGGGGCCCCGGCCGGCAGCCCGTCGCGGTTAATGCGGCTGTGCTTCTCTCCCCCCTCACCCTGGGGTACATGCTGCATTCGGGCTTGCTGTTCCACAGCTTCGAGGCGCAGTAGCAGCCGCCCGTTCTGTCGAGCGAGTTGGTAGCTGACGTAGGCTAAGGCGCCCACCGCCAGCCAAAGGAGCACAGTGCTGACCACGAGCAGGGCCATAACCACCCTCCTATTCTCTGCACATTGGACTACTGTTCAGCGCCAATGGTAATCATCAGAGAGACGGTCCATGTCAGGCGCTGGATTTCAATGCTTTTTCTAAACTCCCGCCCTTGAAACTATGAAAAAGTTCACAGCCAGCCTGTACAGCGCCTCGCAGCGCAGCGCCGCCTTTCCTGGTACACTGGGGACACAACCAACAAGCAGTTCAGATGTTAGTGCAGACCCAGGAAAGGAACTTAGCCATGTTGACCTCGACTCGTCGCCCTATTCGTGTCTTCTCCCTCATGACCGCCTTCCTCCTCATCGTCGCCGCCCTCGTCGCCTCCACCGCCGAGACCCGCGCCGATGGTCCCGCCCCCGACGCGCAAGCCAAGAACCCTATCGTCGTTCAGGGCAGCAATGCCAGTTCGGGCGCCCTCGATGTGACCGCCAAGCGCCTTTGGACCCGTGACGAAATGCTCAATGCCAAGAGCAAGGACCTCATTGAGGTGGATGACGCCACTTTCAAGAGCATGGCCGAGGACGCGATGAAGGAAATCGTTGGTACGCCCGGTATGGACACCGCCGGCGCTCCCGACGCCAAGGCTCTCAAGGAGACCCTCGCCAACCCTATCACCGACGCGGCCCCCACCTTCAGCGGCATCTTTGGCTACAGCTATCCCGGTCCCTTCTCCCGCTATGAGGTCAGCGCCTCCTACACCTCCTACCCCTACGTCACCGTGGGCAAGGTCTTCTTCAGTGAGAACGGTGGCAACTGGGTCTGCTCGGCCGCCTCGGTCGGCAACTACGCGGTCTGGACAGCCGGCCACTGTGTGCACGGCGGCAAGGGTGGTGGCTGGGTGAGCAACTTCGTGTTCGTGCCTGCCTACAAGGATGGCAACGCGCCCCTCGGCCAGTGGACGGCCAATCATTTCTGGGCCAAGACCGACTGGATCCAGAACAGCAACCTGCGGCGTGACATGGGCGGCGCGGTGCTCAACACCCGCAACGGCCTGAAGATCAGCCAGGCGGTGGGGTGGCTCGGCTTCGCCTGGAACTACGACTACAATCAGTACTGGACGGTCCTGGGCTACCCGCAGGCGGCGCCCTTCAACGGCCAGCGGATGCAGCAGTGCAATGCCCCCTTCGCCTACCAGTTGAACCCGGCGGGCAGCGGCCCCTCGACGCAGGCGATTGGGTGTGACCTGACGGGTGGCGTGAGCGGCGGCCCCTGGATCAAGAACTTCCTGAGCGGCAACTACATCAACGGCGAAGCGAGCTATCGGCGGACGGGGTACACGAAGGAATTGGCCTCCCCGCACTATACCGACGAAGCCAAGAGCCTGAAGGATGCCCTGGTCAACGACCATCCCTAAGCCTCAACCGCCCCGACAACCGAATACAGACCCAATGCAACACCCCCAGGCCGACCTGGGGGTGTCTTACTTTGCCTTTATTGGGCTGGGCCTTGCACGAGGTAGGGAAGGAAGAGATGCTGGCTGAGGGGCGGCGGAGAGGCCGACGGCGTCGCCGTCGCGGTCAGGGTGGGGGTGACGCTGGGCGTCAGGGTGAGGGTTGGAGGCGGCGTCGGGGTCAGGGTGGGCGTGGCGCTAGGCGTCGTTGTTGGCGTCAGCGTCGGAACAGGGCTAGGTATTAGCGTTGCGGTCAGTGTTGAGGTCGGGATGGCGGTGGGTGTTGTCGTTGAGGTCAGGGTTGAGGTAGAGGTGGGTGGCGTCGTTGGCGTCCGCGTCGGAGTCGGCGTCAGGGTGGGGCGAGGTGTCGCCGTGGCCATCGCCGTGGCGGTGCGGGTCGGGGAGGGCGGCCTGGCGGTCGCGGTGGCCGATGGGGTGGGCGAAGGGGTAGGGTCCACTTCCAGGCCAACGACCATCTGGACGGCGCCCCCGTTGTCGCCCAGGCATATATCCTGGTCGTTGATGCGGAGCGCGAGGTAGCCGTCGCGGCGCGCCACATAGCGCCCGCCCCGCCCCACGGCCAACACATCTAGTTCCGTCCCTACCGACCCCAGGAGATAGGCATACGGCAGTGAGATGTCAACTTTGCACAGTAGGGGGCAGCAAATGTTGGGGTCAATATCCGTGTCATAGCCTTCGGGGCCGACATACGGGTACTCGGCGAAGAGGGCGTCCACCGACCACCCACCCTGGTCATAGGCAATCCAGTAGATCTCCCCCTGCCGGAGAAACAGCGGCGTCTGCTGCCAGCCGGCCCGGCTGCTGACCCGAACGCTATACTCGCCCGGCGCGGCCGCGTTGACATGGAGCGCGGGGTTACTATAAACCTGGCGCGGCTCCGCTAGCCCCATCGAGAGCCAACCTAACGCGAGGAGGAGAGGTAGGGCAAAATACGATTTCGTCGTATTAGGCATCGCCTAAGAGCCGCTGTCTGCGTCAGTCGCCCCAAAGAGTAGCCCTTCGGTCCCCTGGCGCTTCTCTAAGAGTTGGAGTTCCTGGCGGGCTGTCTGATATCCAATTTCGATAATGGAAGTAAAGGCGCCCCAATCCAGCATCCGAAAGCGCTCTACGGATGGCCGGATTAACACATCCACACAATTCTGAAATTCCTCGCTCTTCATCCGATATACGCTGTTGACCTCAGCGGAACGCATTAATGTGTAGAGGATTGAGGGCACTCGTGGTTTGTTGGCGAGAGGATTTAACTTGCCCCACAGAATTCCCCAGCCTGATAAGCCAGGGTCAAACTGGTAATTCCGAGGTACCTCTCTCAGCGGGCTTGAGGTAGAACCGATCACCAACCCGTCTTTGCAAAAGTCACGCATCACATCAATGGGAAAGTTGTTCATGACGCCCCCATCCACCAGGATGTCCCCATGGCGGAGGACCGGGAGAAAGATGCCTGGAATAGCCAAACTGGCCCGCACAGCTTCCCATACCGGTCCAGTGCGATGAATAAAAGGTTCAGCCTGCGTCAAATTGCTTGATATACAGAAGAACGGCTGCCAGAGATCCTCGAGATGGATGTCGTCAAACAGATCACGGAGCATAGCCGTCACCTTCCGAGTGGCAAAAAGAGACGCCAAAGGCAGGGTATAATCCATGAGTGCCTTAGGTGAGGCAAACCTGGCGGCCTGCTGGACAAGCGTTTGATAATCTGATCCCATCGCGTAGGAGGCTGCGACGAGAGCGCCCATGCTCGTGCCGCCTACAACGTCTACTGGGACGCCCGCCTCTTCAAGCGCGCGAACGACGCCGACATGCGCAAAGCCGCGGGCGCCACCGCCACTAAACACCAGTCCAATCGCGCGATCCAACAACCTTCTAGTCAAACGCCCCAGGTCTTGAGGTAGATGCAAGCGAACATGATGATACGCGTCAGGTTTGCAGTGCTCTAGCCATTTCGATGTTCCGGCGGGGCGCGCCCTACCGCTGCCATGCACCAATACTAGCTCCTTGCGTGCCGATAGGGGCATTCGAGCCATTTTCATCTCTATTTCGCTCGGCAGTGGAAGCATGTCGCCAGCGGCCACCAGAAGAATGCGATCGGCTGCCCGCAGGCAGCGAGCCGTCCATTCCGACCATGTGGGGTCGGCCTCATAGACAAGGTAGCGGTACTTCGTTTCCTGTTCCGTCAGCCAGTATTGGAGGAATTCATTAACAGGATGATCCGACTGAGTCTGTGCCATACCTGATTGCCCCAACAAGCTGTCGACACGCACGCTATTTAGATGGAGCGTAGGGCCGAGGGCAGACAGCGTTTCAGCCAGCCCATGGGCAAAATCAGATACAGGTAGGCTCGGACTCAGCTGGATAATGGCAAAGGCGCAAGGAGGGGAGTGGGGGCGAGCCGTGCGCGGCGCAGCACTCTGTTGCTGTCGCCGCACGGCGATCATACGAGCGATCAGCATCATAGCATGCGGGTGGCGTTCCACCACCTGCTCAAAAGATGTAGCCGATAGCCTGACCAACTCCGTATCACGAATAGCATAGACCGTTGCCGAGCGTGGGAAGCCGGTCAGCAGCGACTCTTCCCCGACGCTCTCGCCTTGACCCATTTCGCCGAGGACACGGGGGGCGCCACCCTCACTCTCCACGACGACCCGTAGACGGCCATAAACCACAATATAGAGGGCATCGCCCTGATCCCCTTGCCGAAAAAGTGTCTCCCCGCTGGCTAAGTGTCGCCATTCCAAAGCCGAGCAAAGTTCATCGAGGGAGGGGGGGCTGAGATAGCCGAATAGAGGAGCTAAGGCGCTTCTAAGTTGTGTCCGTTGAAAGCGAGGAATAGCGCTGCGGACGAATTCCAGCATCAATGCCGGGTGTTGTTCCTCCAGCCGGTCCAATGTGTTGCGGGGAAACTTCACCACTATACTATCATCAAGGGCAGCAATAG
>JAHCIP010000197.1 GCA_026129165.1 Anaerolineae bacterium | reverse complement strand
CTCAGGCGCCGCCGCCGCCGCCCACCGCCACGCGACCCGCGCCGCTGCCGACGGCCATCCCGCTGCCCACAGCGACCTCGGTGGCGCCCACCCAGGCGCCACCGCCGACATCTCGTCCGACCGAGCCGCCCCCGCGGCCCACAGACGCGCCCCTGCCGACGGCCACCACGCGGCCGCCGACTAATACACCCCGGCCGCCGACGCAGCCTCCACCGCCGCCACCCGCTACGGACCCGCCTCGGCCGCCAACCAACACGCCTCGGCCACCCGCGCCGACCGCCGCGCCAGCCTCCCCAGGCAATCCGCCGGCCGTCATCCCTACCGCGACCACCAATGTCAAGCGGTGAGGCATATCTATCCGACCCTATGTTGAGGTGACGTGGATCGGTACCGACTGTTACCGTTACGAACTCAAATCACCTATAGCATCTTACTGGTTGTTGGCCTCGTCACCCTGCTCCTCTACGGCCTGGGCATTGGCGCGGTAATGCTCCGTCCCCGCTTGCTGGCCGAGAAGCCGCCCGCCGCGACCGCGCCCGTCATCATCCTCCGGTCGCCCACCCCTACAGTCACGGAGACGGCCACGCCGACGGCGACCGAGACGGCCACGGCCACCGCGACCCCTTTGCCACCGACGCCCCTCCCTTCGCCTAGCCCAGCGCCTACCCGGACACTGCCGCCGACGCCGACCCAGTTGCCCTCGCCGCCGCCCCCACCGACGTTTACGCGCACGCCTCGGCCGACGGTCCCCAGCCTCGAGACACCCGGCACCCCTGGGACCCCAGGCGCCCCCGGCACGCCCGCGACCGGGCAGCCGCCTGGCCGAACACCCGGCACGGCCACGCCGAACAGCACGGCGACACCTCGCCGCTAGGATACGCTGATGGATGCATTGACGCTGTTACGCCGCTTGAGCGAGACGCCGGGGGTGGCCGGCCATGAAGCGCCCATCCGCGCCGTCGTCGAGGCCGAGTTGCGGCCCCTGGTGGACGAGGTCCAAACCGACGGGTTGGGGAGCTTGATCGGGCTGAAACGCGGCGTGGGCAATGGCGAACGCCCGCGCCTGATGATCGCGGCCCACCTGGACGAAATTGGCCTGATGGTGGCTGGCCGCCAGGGCGCGTTCTTACGCCTCGCGCCGGTCGGCGGCATAGACGACCGCGTGCTGCCGGGGCAGGAGGTCGTGGTCCACACAACGGACGGGCCGCTGCCGGGCGTCATCGCCACACGGCCAACGGCGCGCCTGCCGGAAGACAAACACGACAAGACACTCCCCCTGGCCGAGTTACGGGTAGACCTGGGGCTGAGCGAGGCCGATGTGCGAGCGCGGGTGCGGGTCGGGGATGTGGTGACGCTCCAGCGGCCCGTGGTCGAGCTTCGCAACGGGCGCGTCGCCGGCAAGGCAATGGATAACCGCGCCAGCGTGACAACGATGCTGTTGACGCTAGACGGCCTGCGGGGCCGCCAGCACGCCTGGGATGTCTATGCCGTGGCGACGGTCCAGGAAGAGACGGGACTGCGCGGGGCGGCGACGAGCGCGTTCCAGATTCGGCCCCAGGTGGGCATCGCCCTGGACGTGGGCTATGGCGAGCAGCCGGGCCTGTCCGATGTCGAAACGTTCCCGCTGGGCCAAGGGCCGAGCGTCGCCTGGGGGCCAAACGTCCACCCGAAGCTCCACCATCGCCTGATGGATACGGCGGAGCGCCACGAGATACCCGTCCACTTCGAGCCAATGCCCGGTTCATCCGGGACGGATGCCTGGGCTATCCAGACGGCGCAAGCCGGCGTGGCGACGGCCATTCTGTCGCTGCCGACGCGCTATATGCACACGCCCGTCGAGACATTGGCCGTGCGCGACCTGGAACGCACCGCCCGCCTGCTGGCCCATTTCATCGCTGAGCTAGACCCGTCGTTTGTCGAGGAGCTAAAGTTCTAGGGAGCGCCTCCGTGGCCTAGACGCTACGGCTGTCCCTGCCTCGTCCCTGGCCCCTGGCCCCTATTCCCTGGTTCCTATTCCCTATGTCAGACCGCCGCGCCTACCTCCTGGTCAACCTAGCGACGCTCATCTGGGCCAGCAATATCACGCTGGGCCGGGCGCTACGCGCCGACATCGGCCCGGCCATGTTGACCTTCGTGCGGGTCATCGTCGCCACGCTCCTCCTGACGTTCGTGCTGCGCCGCGAGATCAACCGAAACTTCTTTCGCGGCTGGCCGCTGCTCCTGGCGATGGGCGCGACGGGCATCGCGGGTTTCCCCATCCTGCTCTACTGGTCGGTGCGCTACACCACTGCCGTCAATGCCGGCCTCATCACCGCCATTACGCCGCTGGTGACACTGCCCATCGCCGCCTGGTGGCTGGGCGACCGGGTAGTTCCACGCCAGGTAATCGGTATGGTCCTGTCGCTGGCGGGCGTCGGGCTGATTGTCGGCGTGAACGCGGTCCGGCTGGGGGTCAATATTGGCGATATCCTGTCCATCATTGACGCGCTGGTGTGGGCCGTCTACTCGGTCCTAGGGCGGCTGGTGATGCGCCAGCGCACGACCCTCCCAGCGACGGGGGCCGCCTTCTTGCTGTCTATTCCGTTGCTGATTCCGGTCGTCGGCGTCGAGTCCTTGACGATGCCGACCCTATGGACTCCGCCTCTAGCGCTACTCGCGCTCTACATCGGGGTCTTCCCCGGCGCCATCGCGCTGCTGTGCTGGAATGGCGGCGTGCGCCACCTGGGGCCGGGGCGGGCCATGGCCTTCTATAACACGCTGCCGTTATATACGTCGCTCCTAGCCGTCGTCTTGCTGGGCGAGCCGCTGCAGTGGACGCACTTGCTGGGCGGCGCGCTGGTCATCGGCGGTGGCCTGTTCGCCGCGCGAGGGGCGGCTGGCCGCGTGCAGGGGGCGCGGGCCTGAAGACCCGCGCTAGGCGGGCGAAGCCCCTGCAGGGCTGACATCTAGCCCGTTAGGGCTTTGTTCCAGTAGCCCAACGGCCCTGCCCCCCGCATGGGGGGTTAGCCCTGGGCGGTGTAAGGAGGGAGACATGTCAAGCTTCAGCCATCAAGCCCTGATTGACCGTCCTATCGAGGCGGTGTTCGATGTGGCGACGACAGCCAAGCACTGGCCGGCCTGGCACCCGGCGACGGTCGGCGTCGGGGGGCAGACCGAACGCCCGGCCCAACTGGGGGACCAGATCATCGAGCGCGTCAATATCGCCGGACGGATCGGCGAGGGGACGTGGACCGTGGTGGAACGGGTGCGCCCGTATACTCTGACCCTGCACTCACATACCGGTCTGGGCGAGGCGTCCATTTACTACACGCTGCGCGAGGAAGACGGGGGGACAGTGTTCCAGCGCGACCTGAGCTACGAGATGGGGCCGCCGGAACTGGAGGCGGTCATGGAGCAGCAGTCGGCGCAGGGGGTTAGGAACCTGAAAACACTGCTGGAACGGCTGATACCGCCAACGGAGACGCAGTACTAAACGAGGCCGGATGGACCCGATTATCCAGGTCAGGGACTTAACCAAGTCGTACATCGCCCGCGAACGGCGCGGGCTGTTCGGGGCGACGGCGCGCACCATTCACGCCCTGCGCGGCGTGACGCTGGACATCCAGCCCGGCGAGTTGTTTGGCCTGTTGGGGCCGAACGGGGCGGGCAAGACGACGCTCATCAAGTGCCTGACGACGCTGCTGCTGCCCACCAGCGGCACGGCGCGTATCAATGGCTATGACATCGTCCAGGACGACGCCCAGGTGCGGGCGAGCGTCGGCTGTATGCTCATGGGCGAGCGCGGGCTGTACTGGAAGCTGACCGGGCGCGAGAACCTGGCCTATTTTGCCGCCCTGTACTTCGTGCCGCGCCACGAACGCGCCGCCCGCATCCAGGGCTTAATTGACCGTCTGCGAATCGCGGATTTTGTGGACCGCCCGGTGGAAAGCTACTCCTCGGGCCAGCGCATGAAGCTGGCCTTCGCCAAGTCCCTCATCCACGACGCGCCCATCCTCATCCTGGACGAGCCGACCAATACGCTGGATGTCCAGAGCGCCCGCGACCTGCGGGCGATGGTGCGCGATCTTCACGCCGAGGGCCGCACCATTATCTACACCACGCATGTCATGGCCGAGGCCGAGGAACTCTGCCAGCGCATCGCCATTGTGGACCGCGGCCAGGTCATCGCGCTGGGCACGCCCGACGAGTTGAAGGCGAGCCTCCAGCAATCCGGTGTCTTGCGGTTCCAGGGCGTTATCCCGGAAACCGCCCTGCCCCAGATTCACGCCCTGCCCCACATCACGGAGGCCACCCTGAGCGAGCGCGACGGCCACCAGGAACTGGTCGTCGTCTCCCCCCATCCCCGCCGCACCCTGCCGCTGCTGATTCAGACGCTCTACGCCGCTGGCGCGATCATCGAGGACATCACCCCCAGTCACGTCACCCTCGAAGATGTGTTCATCGCCCACACCGGCCGCACCCTGGCCGAGGACACCCGCGTTAAGTAACCCCCTTTCGACCTGCTAGCGGCACGACCCGTACACATAGAAGTCGAGCAGCGTCCCCAGCGGGCTGCGCACGTCACCTCGGTCGCCCGCGTCGGCCCATATCTCGGCGGTCGTCCAGGGTAGGTCGGTGGCTGTGCGCGGGAGGGCGCCACCGACGGGACCGGAATGAACGCGGATGACGTCGCCAGCGCGGAGCACAAAATCGGCCGGGAAGTGGAACACTTCAGTGGCAAGTGGCTGGCAGGGCGGCGAGCCGCTATCATAGCTCTGGACAGTCCAGCCCCGCATGAGCTGGTCTGGCCCGGCCAGGTGGCGGATGGTGATCCACTCGTCGGGGCCGGCGTAGTTGATGGTGTCAATCTGGAGTTGGGCCTCGCTGGGCGTCGGGGAGGGGGTGATGGTCGGGATGAAGGTCGCGGTCGGGGTGACGGTGGGGGTGCGGGTGGTCATCACCAGGCTGTCGCGTTCAATCAGAGGCAGGAAGGCGGCGGGGGTCAGGTTGCCCTGCGCGCGCGCGGTCAAGAGCAGGCCAACCAGAGTCAGGACCAGTGCGAGCGCGCCGCCCACCGCGTGAATCGTCGGCCAGCGTCCGTTACGCTGTCGCATTGATGGGTTATCCTCTCTAGACTATCCCCCCATCCAGCGGTAGAAGAAGCGTTTGGTCACTTCGGCCGCGGCGACATAGAGCAGGGTAATCAGGAGCAGGAGGCCCAGCAGCGGCAGGGGTAGCGGGACGAAGTCGAGCCACTCGTGACCGGGCAGATAGGGCAGAGCGATGGTCAAGACGGCGACGACCAGGGTGGAGACCCAGAGGAGCCGGCCGGGTCGGCTGCGGAAGAAGGTCCGGCGCGTGCGGACGACCAGGGCGACGACCAGCTCGGTCAGCAGCGACTCGACAAACCAGGCCGTGCGAAAGACCTCGGGCGTGGCGCGGACGACCCACAAGAGCACGCCAAAGGTGAGGTAGTCGAAGACGGAGCTGACCAGGCCGAACACCACCATAAAGTTGCGGATAAAGCGCATATCCCAGCGGTGGGGCGTGTCCACCAGTTCCGGGTCCACGTTGTCCTGGGCAATAGCGACGGCGGGAAAGTCGGACAGGAAGTTGTTGAGGAGAATTTGCTTGGCGAGCAGGGGCAGGAAGGGCAGGAACAGCGACGCACCGGCCATGCTAAACATATTGCCAAAGTTGGCGCTGGTGGTGGTGAAGATGTACTTGAGGCTGTTGGCGAAGGTCCGCCGTCCCTCCTCGATGCCCTGGCGCAGCACGTCCAGGTTGTGCTCTAGCAGCACGAAATCGGCGGCCTCCTTGGCGACATCCACCGCCTGATCCACCGAGATGCCCACATCAGCATCTTGGAGGGCGGGCGCGTCGTTGATGCCGTCGCCCATGAAGCCAACGACGTGGCCTGTCTTCTGAAGGGCGCGAATCAGGCGCTCCTTCTGGTTCGGGTCCACCTCGACAAATAGGTTGGCCGCTTCCGCCTGCCGCCACAGGGCCTCCTCGCGCAGGTTGTTCAGGTCCGCGCCGGTCAGGACGCCCGTGACCTTCAAACCCACCATATCGGCCACGTGGGCCGCCACCAGGCGGTTATCGCCGGTGATGACCTTGAGTGTCACCCCCAGCCGCGCCAGATCGCGCAGCGTCTGCTGGACATCGGGCTTGGGCGGGTCGAAGAATAGCAGAAAGCCGATGAAGACCAGGTCTTGCTCGTCGTCGCGGGAATAGGTGTCCTGCTGAGCGACCGTTTTGACGGCGACGCCGAGCACGCGATAGCCCTGACTGCTCCACTCGGTATAGTGTTGCTGGATCTGCTCGCGCCGCGACCCGGCCAGTGGAATGACGCGGCCATCGGACTGGACGTGGCTGCACACGGCCAGCATGTTGTCAAGCGCGCCTTTGGTCAGCAAAGAGAAGCTGCCGTCGGCGTGGCGGGCGACGATACTGAGCCGCTTGCGGACGAAGTCATAGGGGATTTCGTCCTCTTTCTCGTCGGACCCTGTGGTAAGCCCCGCTTGCTCAGCGGCGGCGACAATGGCTTCGTCCATCGGGTTCGAAAGGCCGGTCTGCCACGTCGCGTTGAGGAAGGCGGCCCGTAGAACGGCCTCCGATGGCTGGCCCGCGACGTCCAACGCGCCGTCGAGTTCGACCACGCCGACGGTGAGGGTGCCGGTCTTGTCGGTACACAGCACGTCCATGCTGCCCAGGTTCTCAATCGCGCTCAGGCGGCGGACGATGACCCCGTGCTGCGCCATGTCGCGGGCGCCCTGCGACAGATTGACGGTGATGATGGCGGGTAGCAGTTCGGGCGTCAGACCGACGGCCAGGGCGATGGCAAACAGTAGCGAGTCGATGGGAGGCTTCTGGGAGAAGACGTTGATGGCGAAGACGGCCAGGACGAGGAAGGTCATGACCTGGGTGAGCAGGTAGCCAAAGTGACGGATGCCGCGCTCGAACTCGGTTTCGGGCGGGCCGAGGGTGAGATGTTGGGCGATCTCCCCATAGCGCGTCGCCATGCCTGTCTCGACCATGAGCGCCTGCGCCGTGCCCGACCGCACTGAGGTCCCCATGAAGACGCAGTTCGTCCGCTCGGCCAGGCTGGCGGTTGAGGCCGCCAGGCCAGGCCGCTTCTCGACCGGAAAGGTTTCGCCGGTGAGAACAGCCTGGTTGACAAAGAAGTCTTTAGCGGTCAGCACCAGGCCATCGGCGGGAATCAGGCTACCGGCCGAGAGTAAGACCACGTCACCCGGCACGATGTCCTCGGTGGGGACCGGCTCGGGGTGGCCGTCGCGAAGGACGGTTGCTTTAAGCGTTACCCGCGCCCGCAGCTTCGCCACCGCCGTCGTGGCGCGATACTCCTGCCAGAACCCGAGCGCCGCGCTGCCCAGCACGACGGTCATCACCACCGTCGCGTCAATCCACTCGCCCACCGAGATGGAGATGAGGGCGGCGAAGACCAGAATCAGCACCAGAGGGTTCTTGAATTGGGCCAGCAGCAGGCGGAGCGGGCCAGCCTGGGAGCGTTGTTCCAGGGTGTTTGGCCCGTAGCGGGCGCGACGCTGGCGAGCCTCCACCGAGGTCAGGCCCCCCGCGCCTGTCTGAAGGTCCGCCATCACCCGGTCGAGCGGCGCGGCCCAGTAGTTCGGGTAGCCAGGGGGCGAGGGCATGGCCTCAGCCGCTCACGAGGACAGATAGCTGGCGGGTCTGGTCGGCGTCTTGACCACACGACGGCGGACCGTCAGGGAGGGAGGGCGCGCCGAAGATGCGCTCCCAGGCCGCCAGAACCTGACGCCAGGTGTCGTCCAGCGAGCCGGAGTTGTCAATGACCACCGAGGCCAGGGCGAGTTTGTCCTCGATGGGCGCCTGGGCCTCGATGCGCTGGCGGGCGGCCTCGTAGCTCATGCCGCGCTGGCGGACCAGGCGCTCGAATTGTTGCTCGCGCGAGCAGGTGACAATCCACAGCGCGTTCAGGTCGCGGTGCAGGCCGGCCTCGACCAGCTTGATGGCCTCGATGACTACGACCGGCTCGGTCGCGGCCTCAATCTGAGCGCGGATTTCGGCGTCCACCGCCGGATGGACGAGGGCTTCCAGACGGCTTAGGGCCTGGGGGTCACTAAATACGATGCGCCCAAGGGCCGGGCGGTCAATACGCCCGTCGGGCGTGAGGATTCCCTGGCCGAACTGGTCGACAATGGCGTACCAGGCAGCGCTGCCCGGTTCCATGACCTGGTGGGCCAGCTTGTCGGCGTCAATGATGCGTGCGCCGAGGGCTTCGAGCATACAGAGGACGGTACTCTTGCCGCAGCCAATATTGCCGGTCAAGCCAATGGTATACATAGCTCCCCTCCCGGTGGCATGTAAGGCGTCGAAATTGTAGGCCCACCCAGAGAGGGTGTCAATAATCGGTGTAGGCTATTGTTTGAGCTACCTCCCGATTCGACTATAATCAACCCATTCGCCATTCACCCGTCACCGCCGTCCCGATTGGAGCCTGTGTGTCTACCGTCACTCGCTGTTTGATTCTTCTCATCCTGGTCCTGGCCGTAGGCCTGCTGCCGCTGGCCCCAGTTCAGCCCGCCCTCTCGCAGGCGACGCCCAGCCTGGGCTTTATCCCCGACCGCCTATCGCTCGACGCGGGGGCGACAGGGGTCGTGGACCTCCAGGCGCAGGGGGTATCAGACCTGGCGAGCTTTGAGGTGGACCTGACATTTGACCCAACGATCGTGGCCGTCGAGCGCGTCGAGCGGATGATTGGAACCGCTGTCCAGCCCAGCCCCAACCGCACCTGGACCTCGCTCCCTACCGGCTCGGGCACAGGCTATCTCCAACTTGGACCAGGGCGCATCACATTTGGGGGCTTCAGTTATGGAGGGGATAATCCGCCCGGCGTGACGGGTGACGTCACCCTGACGCGCCTCACGGTGCGCGGCGTGCGACCCGGCCAGAGTAGCCTGACGCTGACGCGCGCGCTGCTGACGGACACTCAGGCCCAGCCAACGACGCCTACTGTCGGCGCTGGGATCGTCGTCATCGGCGGCGGTGGGAGTAGCTACTCGCTGTTCCTGCCCTATATCATCGCCGCCCAGCCCTCTCGACTGCCATGAGGTTCCTGGCTGGGATCGCCGTGCTCTTGACCTGGGCCGCTGCCACCCAGGCGCAGGCCGCGCCGCGTATCCGTCTGGCCTCAGATCAGGTGGCCGTCGCGGCCGGGCAGGCCATCAGTGTGGACGTTCTGATTGAGGATGTGAGCAACCTGGGGAGTTTCCAGTTCAACCTGCTCTACGACCCGGACCTGGTCGAGGTCAAGACAGTCCAACTGGGCGACTTCCTGGGCAGCACGGGCCGCCAGCCCAATCCGCTTGGCCCGCGCACCGACCGCCCCGGCGACACGGCCTTTGGCGCGTTTACGCTCGGCGGCGCGGACCAGGCCGGCCCGGACGGGGGCGGCCGGCTGGCGGCGGTCCAACTGGTGGGTAAGCGGGCGGGGATGGCCAGCCTCCGCCTGGACCGCACCCAGGCCACCGACCCCCAGGGCCGGCCCATCCCCCTCGCCGTGTCCACCCCTGCTCCCCAGCCGTCCCCCCCACCCGTACAGCCCACACTGGCCCCGACGCTCCCGGCCGCCAATTCCCCCAGTCTGGTACTGGTGGCGGGAGGGGTGGCGGCGCTGGCCGTCGTCCTGGCCGCCCTCGCCCTACGGCGCAGACAACGTTAAAGAGGGTCTATTTACCGTAGAGGACGCTGAGGGCGCAGAGGATCATACATTTATGCCTCTGCGCCCTCAGCGTCCTTTGCGGTGAGAAGTCCAGCTTCGCTTAAAACTCGCTGCCCAGGCAAAGGGCCAGCTTGCGCAGGCCGAGGCGGACGCGGGTCTTGACCGTGCCAAGGGGCAAGTGCTGGCGCTCGGCAATGGCCTGGTGGGTCAGGCCCTCGTAAAAGGCGAGGTGGACGGCTTCGCGCTGCTCGTCGGGCAGGCTGGCGAGGGCGCGGCGCACGGCCTGGCGCTGCGCGGCCTGGCTGTACGCGGCTTCGGGTTCCGGCGCTGGGTCAGGCACGACGTCGAAGATCGTTGCCGCCTCGTCGGTCGCGGCCGGTTGGGGGCGGACGGCCTGACGGCGCAGGGCATCCAGGGCCAGGTTGCGGGCGATGCGCAACAGCCACGCGCCTGGGTCGCGGACCGTTTCGGTCTGAGTGCTGGCGGCGCGCCAGGCGCGGATAAACGTTTCCTGGACGATATCCTCGGCCAGGGCCGGCTGCTGGACGATGCGGAGGGCGAGGGCATAGATGCCGGCGCTGTAGCGGGTGTAGAGCGACTCCAGCGCCGCCTCGTCGCCCTGAGCAATCCGTTCCACCAGGCCGGCGGGGGGAGCCAACGGCGCAGTTTCGGGCCGGGTTAGGGCATTCTGGGTGACAAAGGGAGCCACTAGCATAGTCCACCTCACAGGCTTCTGGGGTTCGGAGGGTTTCGCTAGTGGCAGTATAGGGGAAAGGTCTTGCTGCGCTCTTACAGGAGTCCTACAGCGCTCCTAAAGAGGACGGAAGACGGAGGACAGAGTATGTCTATTCAATCAGCCGTTCGAGGGAGCGCAGTCGGCGTGGCGACATGCCGGTTCCGGTGTCCGCGGTGAAATCGCGCGTACTGGCGCCGTCGGTTGGGGTACCTTGCATCGTCGCCGCGGCCTGGGCCGCCTCGGCAATGGCCTTGCCGCTCAACCAGCCGCGCACCTGGTACAGCGTGTTCATGCTCTGTTCCAGCAGCCCAATGAGCGAGTGGACCGGGCCGGTGCCCGTGCCGACGATGAAGCCGGTCAGGATGTAGCCCAACGCCGGGTACGGGTTGTTGAGGCCGAGCATGAGCAGGATGTCCAGGCGGGCCAGCAGGGTGAACACGGTGCCGATGACGACGCCTAGCGTCAGGGTCAGCACCTGCTTGAGGCGCACATAGCTGGTGGACTTGACGGCGTCCTGGAGCCGCTTCTCCGAGTCGCGCAGCCAGCCCTCGGCGGCGTCAAGATCGCGCAGCAGGGCAGCCTTGCGCTCTCCAAGCGCCGACGCCGCTTCGGAGCCGGGCGTCATCTGACGTTCCTCAGCCACCATACGGCGCAGTTCCGCCGAGGCGGTGCGGATGGCATTGTTCGCACCGTTGACCTCCAGCACGGCCCATTCGAGCCAGTCCACGCCCATCGCCAGACGGCCAATCACCCGCAGGCCCGTCGTTTCGATGAAGTTGAAGACGGCTTCCAGGGTTCGCTCGACAGCGGTGGCGGCGGCCAGGATGGGCGTCAGCGCCACCCAGACGTTCATGGTGGTCGTATCCTGGGCGGGCGGGGTCGAGCCACCCTGCGCCAGGGCCGCGCCCGCCCAGAGCGCGGTCAGCATCACGGCCAGGGGGATGCTCCAGCGACGCATAAGTCCTCCGTTCGTAGTCAGTAGTCGGTAATCAGTAGTCAGTAGCCGGTAGTCAGTAGACAGTAATCAGTACCGACTACTGACTACTGACTACCGACTACTCATAGCGCAGCGCCTCGGCGGGGTAGACGCGGCCGGCCTGCCAGGCC
>JAHCIP010000196.1 GCA_026129165.1 Anaerolineae bacterium | reverse complement strand
GAGCCTATCCGAATAACCCAGCAGCACGCAGGGCGATGAGGGCGCAGGCAAAGTGCAGAAAGGCGATGTAGTGGTCGGGCTTCTTGTCCCAGCGGATCAACAGACGCCGAAAGCGGTTGAGCCAGCTATGGCTGCGTTCGACCACCCAACGCCGTGCCTTCTTGCCTGCCTCGCGCTTGAGGTCCTGGGCCTCTTCACCCCGCGTGCGAATGTGGGCCGTGAAGCCGAACTCACGCACGATGTCGCGTACCTCGTCGTAGTCGTAGCCTTTGTCCAGGCACAGCCCTTGCGGCTGCTCGACGGTCGGCTCAGGTCGCGCCCCCACCAGGCTCTCCAGGGTGGCGCGCACCAGCTTCATGTCATGCCGATTGGCCCCGTCCACCACCAAGCCGAGGGGGACCCCGTGGCCCTCGGTCAACAGGCTACGCTTGACGCCGCCTTTGCCCCGGTCGGTGGGGTTCGGCCCCGTCTTTTTCCCCCCCAAGCGGCGCTTTGGTCATCGCCCCATCCATACTCAGCCAGTCCCAGTCAATGCCCTTCAGGTCGTCGAAGCGCTCCACGCCGCGTTGCCAGAGCTTGAGGAAGACGCCCGCCTCCACCCACGCGGCAAAGCGGTCATGGGCGGTGGACTTGGCACACAACTCGGTCTGATCCAGGGCCGCCCACTGACAGCCCGTGCGCAGCACGTAGAAGATGGCATCGGCGCAGCGGCGGTCGGGGACACGGGGGCGGCCTCCGCCAAAGCGATGGTGGTTGACATGCTCAGGTAACAAGGGGGCCAACTCCTCCCACAGTTGATCCGAGATGCGGAACCCGGTCGTCGTCTTGTTATTCGGCGTTCGTCGTCGTGTGCGTTTCTCACTTGGTGGTTGGCTCATACCCCATAGTATACTCACCTATGGGTTATTCGGATAGGCTCTAAGGAGTCGTGCCCTCAATGCGAGGTACACCATCCTCGCCCACAACAATATGGGCATATTGGGTAGCCACTTGAGACATGCTCGCTCCCTTACGTCAACTATCTTTGATAGGGCTGCACGATCTGAATGTTGGGAATGAGGGCATAATGACGTTGGTTGAAAGTGTACAAGGGCAGGTTGAGATCAACGGCCATCTGCCCAATCAGAGCATCGAAGATGCTCAACCCTTGACTGAGGCGATGTTGGATGTAAAGATGCAAAGCTCTATCACAGGTGGTAGGTGACGGCCAGGCCACTTGATAACGCTGCAAGGTTCGCTGAACCTTGTCCAATTCGACCTTGTTTTTACATCCTTGGACCAGTTCCAAAGCCACAAACCCTGGCAAGACAACATCCTGAGTCGAGATCGTCTTGGCCCAGCGTAATGCCGACGGATGGTTCCGTAACACATCAATCATCACGTCTGTATCAAACAGAATCATAGTATCATCTCAGTCGAGTCTCGGCTTGTTCCCGTAATTGCCGAGCGAATTCCACACTATCGCCGATGTCGTCTCGGTCTGCCCACAAACCCACTAGTTCAGAGTCCAGTAAATCGGCGAGCTTGAAGTGCGGGGGGACGTACGTGGATGATTCTAGTAGCAGAATGACCTCAATTGTCTGTCCTTTCTCCACCGGCACGCCTGTCAGACGAAGCTCCCCATCTACTTCAACCACCTGGCGCAGTCGAATAGCCTCCATAAAGATCCTTGCCTTTCCGGCACTTACTAGCCGCCGCTATTATCTACCCAATTCTAATCGCTTGACCAGTTCCATCACCGCCGCCGCACGCAGCTTGTGGCTGGCGCGGTTGACAATCAGCACCGCTTCGGACTCCGCTACGGTATCCACCGGCACCAGCCCGTTCTCGCGCAGCGTCGTCCCCGTCTCGACCATATCCACGATATAGTCGGCCAGGCCGGCCAGCGGCGCGAGTTCCACCGACCCACTGAGGGGAATAATGTCCACCGACAGCCCCCGCGCCTCGAAGTAGGCCCGCGTCTGGCGGGGGTACTTGGTCGCCACGCGGAGCGCCGTTCCTCGGTGCAGCGGTTTGGCGGCCTGGGACACCGGAACGGCCACCACCAGCGAGCAGCGCGAGAAGCCGAGCCGCACCGGCTCCAGCACGTCGCGGCCACTCTCGGCCACCACGTCCCGGCCGACGATGCCCGCGTCCGCCGCCCCATACTCCACATACGTCGGCACGTCGCTGTTCTTGACCAGCAGCAGCCGCAGCGAGCCATCGGGCGTATCTACCATCAGCCGCCGCGAGTGATCGGTCAGCCCGACCGGCACGGGGTAGCCCACACTGCGCAGCCGCTCCAGCGCCTGGCTAAAAATCTTACCTTTGGCGACGGCCACCGTCAATACGGCCGTCGCCGGCGCGGCCTGGGTCATCCTCGCCATTGTGTCTACCATCATCCGACTCGCTCCACTTCCAAGGGCGCCAGCCGCCGGTCCAGCCAGGCCAGGACGCGCGGGATGCCCCGCGCCTCGGCATACGCCAGCAACTCCTCCACCGTCCGCCCTAGCACATCCATCTCGACCCTCAGGCCCTCGGCTCGCAGTTGGGCCAACGCTTGCAGACAATCTGGGTCGTCGCTCATGACGACCAGGGCATCGGGCAGGTGCGCCGTCGTCGCCGTCTCCCCCAGCGCCAGCATCACCCGCTCGACCCCTAGCGCGAAGCCAACCGAAGGGCAGGCTGGGCCAAAGTAGCCGACAAGTCGGTCATAACGGCCGCCGTTGATCACGGCAAACCCCACGCCCGGCACAAACGCCTCAAACGTCAATCCCGTGTAATAATCCATGCCGCGCACTTCGCCCAGGTCTATCACAATCGGAGCGGCCAGCCCGGCCCGCCTGAGCCACTCGTAGACCTGGGCCAGGTTGTCGAGGGCGGCCTGCGCCTGGGGCCAGGGAGCGAGGGCACGGGCCTCGGCGAGCACGTCCGGCCCGCCCACGAGCGACGGAATCCGCGCCAGTAAGTCTACGCTGACGGCCGGCTGCCCGTCAAGAATGGCCCGCACCTCCGCCGCGCTCTTGTGGTCAACCGCAACCTGGACTTGCTCTGCCGTCGCCGGCGGCACGTCTAACTGGGCCAGCACAGAGCGAAAAAAGTTAATCTGGCCGATGGAGACGCGAAAATCGGGCGCGCCCACCGCGCGTAATGCTTCGACGGCCAGCCCCACCACCTCGGCGTCGGCCTGGGCCGTGGTTGCGCCTACCAGTTCAATGCCGGCCTGGCTAAACTCGCGTTGGCGGCCGGCCTGGACTTCAGTGTAGCGGAAAACCGGCGCGATGTAATAAAACCGCTGCGGCATCGGCTGGTCGTAAAGCTTGGTGCCGACAATACGGGCCGTCTGCACGGTAATGTCGGGGCGGAGCGCGAGGGTATGGCCCCGATGGTCGAGGAAGCGATACGTGTCCTCCTGGACCTTTGGGCTGAGGCCCAACGCTAGGTTCTCGTAGTACTCAAATGTGGGGGGGATAAGTTGGGTATAGCCCCAGGCCCGAAAGGTGCGCGCCAGCCGCGCTTCCAGGTCAGCGCGTTGGGCCGCGGCCGCGCCAAACAGGTCCTGCACACCGCGCGGCAACTGGCCGTGCAGAGGGGTTCGTTCCGCCACCAGCACACTCCTGAAGTCCAGCTCAGGGCTAGCCCCCTATACGGGAGGCAGGCCCCCAAGCTACTAAAACAAAGCCCTGACGGGCTAATCTCTCAGCCCCTTGGGCTTCGCCTGAATAGCGCGGGGGTTCAGCGCCGCGCGAACTAATAAAAAATGATACGGCGGAATAGGGGTAGAGTCAAAGCTTTGTGGCCCAAAATATGCTTTTTGTGGGACAACGTACTACTTTGGGGGTAGATAGGGAGTTAGTAAACGAATATGCAGACCCTTCGACATCGTCGGTGGCCGCGCCTATGGAGCGCGATTCGGGATGAGTTAGTGTGGGGGTTCGTGGGCGGGGCCGCTATCCTCTGGCTAGGCTCCTTCATGGCTGAGGACGTCTGGGGCAGCGAGGTGCTGACCTTTGACCAACACCTGCTGTGGCTTGTCCGCACTGTCGCCAGTGATCCGCTGACCCTATGTATGACGGTTATTACGGCCCTGGGCGATTGGACAATTCTGGTGGCGCTGGCGATCGCGGTCGGAGCCTGGTGCTGGCAGAACGGAACTAAGGGCCGTATCCTCATCCTGGGCACGACGGTCTTGGGCGCTTTCGGGCTTAACCAGGTCTTGCAGATATTCTTCTACCGCTTCCGCCCGGTTGATGTAGACTACGTGGCGCAACTCCCAATTCTCCCCAGCGGCCACGCCCTGCTGTCGCTGTGCGTCTACGGCATCGCCGCCTTCTTCCTGCTCGAACGCCGCTCGACCGGTCAACGCTGGCTTGGCGCGGCGCTCGTCGCGCTGGTCGTGCTCCTGATTGGCTTCAGTCGGGTCTACCTGGGGCTGCACTACTCCAGCGACCTGGTGGCCGGCTACGCCGCCGCCGCCGTCTGGCTCATCGCCAACACCCTGGCCTTCCGCCAACTGTACCGACTTCGCTTGCTCTGGCAACTCAAGATATAATCAGGGGCGTCTGTTCGCCCGCTGACGAGTTGCCCGGAGCCAGCCATGACCAGCCTGTTTCCTTTTACCGCCATCGTAGCCCAGGACCGGCTCAAGCGCGCCTTGATCCTCAACGCGGTCCATCCCGGCATCGGTGGCGTCCTGATTCGGGGCGAACGCGGTACCGCCAAGAGCACCGCTGCCCGCGCCCTGGCCCAACTCTTACCGGACCTCGCCGTCGTCGCCGACTGCCCGTTTAGCTGCGACCCGGACCAGCCCACCGCCTTATGCAGTCTCTGTCAAGAGCGTCTGGCACAGGGCGAGACTCTCCCTCGCGCCCAGCGGCGAGTACGGTTTGTGGAACTGCCCGTAAGCGCGACGGAGGACCGGGTGGTAGGCAGCCTGGACATCCAGCGGGCGATCCAGACAGGCGAACGGCGCTTCGAGCCGGGTGTGCTCGCCGCCGCCAACCGAGGCATTCTCTACATTGACGAGGTTAACCTGCTCGACGACCACATCGTGGACCTGCTGCTGGATGTCGCGGCGATGGGCGTCAACACGGTCGAACGCGAGGGCGTCTCGTTCAGCCACCCGGCTCGCTTTATCCTCATCGGCACCATGAACCCGGAGGAGGGCGAACTGCGGCCTCAGTTGCTCGACCGCTTCGCCCTGGTCGTCACGATTCATGGCGTCACCGACCCAGCCGCCCGCGTCCAGGTCATAGAGCGCCGGCTAGAGTACGACGCCGCGCCCGACGCCTTCTACGCCGCCTGGGCCGACGAGGAGCGCCGGCTGGCGAGCCGCATCGTTGAAGCCCAACGCTGTTTGAGCCAGGTGGCCTATACGCCCGCCGATCTCTTCGCTATTGCTGAACTTACCGCCAGCCTGCGCGTCCCCGGCCACCGCGCCGACCTCGCCATATTGAAGACGGCCGTCGCCCACGCGGCGTTGGAAGGGCGGCTACATCTGACCCGCGCGGACGTGGCCCTGGCGGCCGAGCTGGCCCTGCCCCACCGTCTGCGCCAGGACCCCTTCCAGGACACCGCGCTGAACGCCCATGACCTGGAGGCTCATCTCAGCCGTGTCTATCAACAAGACACAGGGGAGAGAACCAGTGGCGAGACATCGGAGGAGCCAGGGACCGAGCCGTCGTCCACCTCAGATAGCGGGGGAGGCGAGAGCGAGCCGGGACGCGCCGGGGCGGATGAGGTAAGCCAGGACCAGACTCCAGGCCCCGGCCCGCCAGCCAGCGGCGACCGTATGGTCACGGCGGGCAAGGAGTTTCGAGCGCGACGCCTCACCTCGGACCTAGACAGGTTAACCCGCCATGCCGCCGGCCGGCGCAGCCAGTCTCGCACCGACCTCAAGCGGGGACACTACGTCACCAGCCGGCCCGGCCCAGACGCGGCCGAAGACCTGGCCCTCGACGCGACCCTTCGCGCCGCCGCGCCCTATCAGCGCCAGCGGCGCGCCCTCACCCCTGACCGTTTGGCTCGCCTCCGCCTCGAATCTACCGACCTGCGCCGCAAAGTGCGCACCCGCCGCATCGGCAACCTTATTCTCTTCGCCGTCGACGCCAGTTGGAGCATGGCCGCCACGGAACGCATGGCCGCCACCAAGGGGGCAGTGCTATCCTTGCTCCGCGATGCCTACCAGCGCCGCGACCGCGTAGGGCTGATTATCTTCCGCCGCGACGAGGCCCGACTCGTATTACCCTTCACCAATAGCATCGCCCGCGCCCGCCGTCTGCTGGCCGACCTACCGATTGGCGGCAAGACGCCCCTGGCGCGCGGCCTGTGGCTGGCCTGGCAGACCTTCCAGCAGGCGCGCCGCACCCACCCCCACGCGCTGCCCCTGCTCATCCTGCTTACGGATGGGGCGGGCAATGTACCGCTGACTCCAGGAGTAGCGCCTCAGACTGAGGCTATCGGGCTGGCCGCTCAAATCAAACAGGCCGGCGTCCGCTCGGTGGTCATTGACACCGAGGGCGCCAGCCCGTCGTCCCCAGCGGCCCAACTCGCGGCCGCGTTGGGCGCGCGTCTTCTGTCCGTCCATCAACTGCGCGCTGATACCCTAGTTCAGATGGTCAGCGCCGAACGGTAGACTTACTTCAGCGGTTTAATCGACTCCGCGATCTTAATAAAGTCGGGACGCGAATAACGCCCACCCACCACGATCAGACGCCCCTCCTCTTCCCAGTAAATCGCGGCTTCAGTGCCGGCCTCCACAGTCGTGAGCCAGGCTTTCTGGCCGCGTACGGTTCCCTCCGCAAAGTAGTTGCTGTTGCCGAGATAGGGGAACCGCCACTTGAAGTCGCTTGCGGTTCCCATCCCCTGGTATATCGTCCAGTAGCCATTGGCGCCGCGATAGATCAGCTCGACGACGGGCAGGCCAATCCGCACGGGGTTGTTGATATCCGAGTCGGACTTCTGTGCCTCCCAGACAGCCATCTGCACGAAAACCGAGCCATCGCCCAGGACCGAGGGATCAGCTACCCAGATCGGATAATTGATCAGCTTCGGCGCATCGGCCAGGTTCTGGGTAAGGCGCGACCGTGCAATTCGCACTTCGGGCGTCGCACTGGGAATACTCAGACTGCTGGCGGGCGCGCTGGTCGTCTGACCCGACGGAGCAGCAGGGGTCACGCCGGCGGGGCGGGCCGTCGGGGCAGGCGCGGCGGGCGCCTGAGTGGCCGTCGCCGTACAGGCGGAGCAGAAGGCCACCAGGCAGACATACATGACCAAACGCAGAGAAAACTTCACGGGATAACACTCCTCAGGTTAAGAACGGCTTGATTGGCCTCGCGCACCCAGGCGAGCCGCCGCTCGGACAACAGACTCCAGTTGTAATAGAAGAGGCCGCGCGCGCCACCTTGAGCCGAGACCAGCGCCCGCGCGGTCAAGGCGCCTGGGGTCGCCGTCTGGTGGTAACCCACGTTCAGGGCCACACTAAAAGGCAGCGGGTCAGACAGCAAACGCAGCGTCCGTAGTTCTGCTTCGACATCGGCCGCGTCAGGGTAGTAACCCAGGACCATCGCGCCGTCAGCGGCATCGCGCAGCCCGGACAGGCTGACGCCCAACATCCACGAACGCGCGATTGGCCGCACACCAGTATTGGGGATGACTTCGACGCGCGTACCATACCTGTTCGCCGCCTGGCTTAACTCACTCAATAACGACATGACCGTCGCAATACGCACATCGGCATACGCCTGCAAGTGGGGGAACTCGACGAGGATACCACTCATATCATCCCACCTGAGCGTCGGCGGCAGGCCACTGCCCTCTTCGTCGAGCAAGGCGTTCAAGAGACGCCGCGTCTCGGCCTGGACATGCCCCACATCCACCTGGGCAGCCTCCGCGCGTTCCACGCAGGCCGGGCAGAAGCACAGGGATAAGAGCCACTGAACCAACGGATTGACAGGCAGCAGGACGATTTCATGGTGGCCGCCATGCAGCGCTGGCATAAACGTGGCGCTCTCCAGCAGCAGGGTGTGCGGGTGGAACTGGGCGCAGACATCCCGCACCAGCCCGACGGCATAGGCGCGGACCCGCTCAAAGGCGGGACACAGGCTATAGCTGTAACGATCCCCCACCACGTTTTGCTGGCAGAGATCCGGATGCGCTTGCCCCAGCGCCGAGGAGTGCAGCACGACCAGCCAGATGTTCATCTGCATCTCAAGCTGCTCGCAGGCCAGGCGTACCTGGTCCAGAATGCCTTCTTCGGCCGTCGCCCCATCCACCAGCGGCCAGGGACCTTCAGGGGCATATAGTTCCAGGTTCGGCTGAAACGAGAGCATCGCGTTCTGCCGCTGCGAGATGAGCGAGTGGGGCAAGCGGGGCGTGAGGAACGTGCCACTGTGATAGCTACCGGCCACCGCAATGGCATTGCATAGGTAGCGGTCGCGCATCTGGGCGAGCGTTGTCTGCACTGGCTCGTGTACCAGATGCCACGGATAGGTAAAGAAGCCGCGCATGGGTGGGCTGGATGGGGCCATCGCTCCTCACAATTGGTCGTCTGGGGTGAACCGTTGTATTATACTCCTACTATGCAGAGAGTGATGATTGACACAGACCCTGGGATTGACGACGCCGTCGCGCTCCTCCTGGCCTTGCGCTCCCCGGAACTCCACGTCGAGGCCGTTACCACCGTCTTTGGGAACCACGACATCGCCACGACGACGGACAACGCCCTCGCCCTCCTGGCGCTGGCCGGTCGCCCTGATATTCCAGTCGGCCAGGGCGCGGCGCGGCCACTGGCTCGCCCTTTTCTCGGCCACCGCGAGGAAGTGCATGGCGCGCGGGGTCTGGGCGGCGCGCCCCTGCCCGCGCCTCAGTCGGCTCCTGTCACCCAGCCAGCTCACGAACTCATCATTGATCGAGCTCGCGCCCACCCCGGCGAACTGACCCTGGTCGCCATCGCGCCCCTGACCAACCTGGCGCTCGCCCTCCAGGCGGAGCCGCGCCTACCGCAGTGGGTGGCGAGGGTCGTTCTCATGGGCGGCGCCTATACCCGCCCTGGCAATATCACCCCCCTGGCTGAAGCCAACGTCTACCATGACCCCGAAGCGGCGGCCCAGGTCTTCGCCGCCCCCTGGTCGGTCCATGCTCTCGGCCTCGACGTCACGCTCCAGGCTACGCTGGAACAGGCGGATATTGCTCGCTTTGGGACGCGCGGCACACCCGTGGCCGACTTCGTGGCGGCGGCCTTGCCCTTCTATCAGCAGTTTTACCGAGCGCGTAAAGGGCAGCCTGCGACGCCAATGCACGATCCGGCCGCCATCGCGTATACTTTGGACCAGAGCCTGTTCCAGATGCGGCTAGCCCGCGTGACCGTGGATCAAAGTGACGGTCCGAGACGCGGTCACATTCAGACCACGCTTGAGGTCGCGCCAGACGACGCGCATCTGCACATAGTAACGCATATTGACCTGCCCAAGTTTCGGGCGCTCCTGGCGGAACGGGTCCAATAGTGATACCCCCCTGCTTCCCCCGCATGCGGGGAGACCGAGGGGGGTCCATTCATAGCGTGGGGGAAGTATGTTAGCCATTGTTGATTATGGTGTCTCTAACCTGCGATCCGTCCACAAAGCTTTCGAGTATGTAGGAGCGCAGGCCATCGTGACCGGCGACCCCGCCGTCATTGCCGCCGCCGATGCGGTGGTCTTCCCCGGCCAGGGCGCGTTTGGCGACGCCATGCGCCACCTGCGGCAGCACGGCCTCGTCCAGCCCTTACAGGACGCTGTAGCCTCCGGCCGGCCGTTTTTCGGCATCTGCCTCGGCCTGCAACTGCTGTTCGAAGAAAGCGACGAGATGGGACGCCACACGGGCCTGGGCATGCTGCCCGGCCGCGTCGAGCGGCTGCGCACCGAGTTCAAGATACCGCACATCGGTTGGAACCAGATTCACCCGATGCGACCCCATCCCCTGCTGGCCGGGGTTCAACCCGGCGCGTATGCCTATTTCGACCACTCGTATGTCGTCCGCCCGACCGGCGCAGACGACACACTGGCGACGACCGACTATGGCGAGGACTTCGTCTGCGCCGTGGCGCACGGTAACGTGATGGCCGTCCAGTTCCACCCGGAAAAGAGTCAGCAGGTCGGGCTGCGCATCGTACGCAACTTCGTCGCCCTGGCGGGCCAGCTACCCGGCGTACCCGCCGCCCACATCGTGGAGTCCCTCCATGCCTGAGCCGTGGCGCCGCCTGTCCAGCCGGACCGTCTACACCCGCGAACCCTGGCTGGTCATCCACGAAGACCACGTCCAACTCGCCAATGGCGTCGAGATTCCCGACTTCATCCGCTTTGATGAGCCGGACGTGGCGATGGTGCTGGCCGTGACAACGGAGGGCCAGGTCCCCCTGGTCACGCAGTATCGCCACGGCATCGGCCAGAGCCTGCTCGACCTCCCGGCTGGCTATGTTGACCGTGACGAGGACGCCGGGCAGGCCGCCCAGCGTGAACTGGCGGAGGAGACAGGCTACGCCGGCGGCACGTGGACCCACCTCGGCAGCCTGTGGCGCAACAGTTCCCGCGGCCGCCACCGCCTGCACGTCTACCTGGCGCTCAGTGTCCAGCCTGGGGCGGAACGTCACCTGGATGCGACGGAGGACCTGGCAGTGCATCTCGTGCCCCTGACCAGCCTGGCCGGTCTCGTGCTGGGTGGGCACATTAGCGGCATGAGTTCGGCCGCCGCCACCCTCCTCGGCCTGACCTACCTGAACGAACAAGGCAAGCTCGAATGATGATATACCCGGCGATTGACTTGCGTCAGGGCAAAGCGGTGCGACTGCGCCAGGGCGACCCGGACCAGGCGACCGTCTTCGATGCCAACCCGCTCAAAGTAGCCCAACGTTGGACCGACGAGGGCGCGGCATGGCTGCATATCGTCAACCTGGATGGCGCGTTTGGCGAGAAGTCGCCCAACTTTAGAGTCGTGGGACGCATCCTGGATAGCGTGGATATCCCGGTCCAGTTTGGCGGTGGCCTGCGCGATCTCGAAGCGGTAGAAGACGCCTTCGATCTAGGCGTGGCGCGTGTTATCCTCGGCACGGCGGCCGTCCAGAACCCCGACCTGCTCAAACTGGTCCTGGAAAAGTACGGCCCGGAGAGCGTCGTGGTCGGGCTGGATGCCCGCGAGGGCCGCGTCGCTATCAAAGGCTGGCAGCAGACGACCGGCACGACGGCTGTCGAGCTTGGCAAGCGGCTGCGCAAGCTGGGCGCGGCCCTGGCCCTCTACACTGACATTGGCCGCGATGGGATGCTGGCTGGAGTGGACGCCGTAGGGACGGCTGCCCTGGCCGAAGCGACCGGCTTGCAGGTCATCGCGTCGGGTGGCGTCGCCAGCCTGGACGACATTCGACGCCTGCTGGCCGTCGCCCCGCGCGGTGTCGAAGGCGTGGTTATCGGCCAGGCCCTCTACACCGGCGCGGTCAAGCTGGTGGAGGCAATCGCGCTGACAGAAGACGGAGGACGGAAGACGGAAGACCAAGGACCAATGACCAACGACCAATGACCAAGGACGGAAAGGCTATATCTTGGTCCTTCGTCTTTCGTCCTTCGTCATCGGTCTTTTTGCGAGGTGAAT
>JAHCIP010000195.1 GCA_026129165.1 Anaerolineae bacterium | reverse complement strand
TGTCGTTAATGTCATGCTGAGCGAAGCGAAGCATCTGCTCCGAGAACACTTGGCAGAGCAGACCCTTCACTTCGCTCAGGGTGACAGCTACCACTGTAGGACTAATTGAGGCTACAGCTATGACCAAGTCTATCTTCATCTCCGCCGACATGGAGGGGATTAGCGGCATTGTTGACAACGAATACACCACGCCGGGCAAGTCTGACTATCCCCGCGCCCGTCAACTGATGACCGACGACGTCAACGCGGCGGTCGAGGGGGCGCTGGACGGGGGAGCCGACAATATCCTGGTCAACGACAGCCACGGCCCGATGCGCAATATCCTCATCGAGGGGCTGCACACGGACGCGCGGCTGCTCAGCGGTGGGCCTAAGCCCCTCTCGATGATGGAGGGCATTCTATCGGCGGCCCCGCTGTCGCCCACCACGCCGCTGAACTACGCGGGGCTGACCGCCCCCATCGGGCCGCGCTGGGACGCCGCCTTCTTTGTTGGCTACCACGGCCGCGCCGGCACCCCTAACGCGATTATTGACCACACGTGGACGGGTGTGATTCTGGAGGTGTTTCTGAATGGCCGTGAGGTGGGCGAGATTGGGCTGAACGCCGCGCTGGCGGGCTACCTGGGTATCCCGGTGGCGTTGGTGACGGGCGACGACCGTGCCTGCGCCGAGGCGGTGGAGTTACTGGGGGAGAACTTGCAGACGGCGGTGGTCAAGCGGGCGGTGGGCCGCTACGCCGCCGAGTGCCTGGGGCTGGTGGAAGCGCGGCGGGTCATCCGCGAGGCGGCCCATCGCGCCGTCGCCGGTCCCTACCCCGCGCCGCTGACGTTCACCCCGCCCTACCACCTGGTCGTCGGCTGGGGCAAGTCGGTCTATGCCGAAGCCGCCGCGACCACCCCCGGCTCGCGCCGCGTGGACGGCCGCCACGTCGAAATCACTCTCCACAACATGGTGGACATCTACCTGGCCTGGCGGACGTTCAACAACCTGGCGGGCACGGTATCGTAACGGCTGAACCTTCAATACTCCGATTGACTGTTAGGGGGGACATTAATAGACTTTATGCCAACGGTGCTTGTGGAACGGGGCAGGGTTGATTTTACTGTCGAAAGACAACCCCAATTGGGAGCGGTTTCGCCAGGTGGTAGCCGCTCAAGAGGAGGGGAGGGTGCATGAAGGATGAGTTGCGGGAAGAGGTTCAGGCGTCCCGTCAGGAGTTCGCGCAAGGCACGACGCGCGTGACGACAATGGATGAACTTGTGGATGAAATCATGGATGAGGGGGATGTCACTGACTATCTTCTATCTACCCAGGCCAATCGAGATCATCTGAGGCAGGCCCTTCAAGACCTCGAAGATCCCTCGACCTATATCGTCATCAACCTCAAGAGCAAGTAGAGACACCAAATCGGGCGTCTCTACCGATAATCGAGTATCCACTCCAGCGCCAGGTCTCGTCCAGCCAGGTAGTCGCTGAAGGTGGGCGCGATCGCGACATCCGGCTCGACCCCGTATCCACCCCTGCCTATGAACCACCCACCCTCTCGTCCCCCCATTCCACCTGTGCTCGGTATCCTCATCGGCGTGGTAGCCGTCTCCTTCGCCGCCATCTTTATCCGCTATGCCTCGGCCGAGGGCGCGCCGGCCCTGGCGATTGCCGCCTGGCGGTTGACGCTGGCGAGCCTACTGCTCGTGGGACCAGCCTGGTTCCAGGCGCGGGCGGAACTAAGGGGGCTGACACGCCGCGAGGTCGGACTGGGACTGCTGTCAGGCGCCTTCCTGGCCGCCCACTTCGCCACGTGGATTAGCTCGCTTGAACTCACGTCCGTCGCCTCGTCGGTGGCCCTGGTGACGATGTACCCGCTGTTCGCCGCCGTCGTCTCCGCGCTCTGGCTGCGCGAGCGTCTGCGGCCTATTGGCTGGGCTGGGGTGATGCTATCGGTGGTCGGGAGTATCCTGGTCGCCTTGACCGACGCGGGCGCGGCGGGGAGCGACTCGCTGCTCGGTGACGCGCTGGCCCTGGCGGGCGCGGTGACGGGCGCGGGCTACTTCCTGCTGGGACGCGAGTTGCGGCGGCGGCTGTCCCTGATTGCCTACATCAGCCTCACTTACGGGACGGCAGCGGTCGTCCTGGTGCTAGTGGCGCTGGTGGCGCGTGTGCCGCTATTCGGCTACAGCCCCACCGTCTATGGCCTGTTCTTCCTGCTGGCCGCTGTGCCGCAACTGGTCGGCCACTCGTCGTTCAACTGGGCCTTGCGCTATCTGTCGGCCACGTTTGTCACGGTGACGGTCGTGGGCGAGCCAATTGGCGCGACGATCTGGGCGCTCTTGCTCTTTGGTGAGCGTCCGGGTGGGCTGAAAGCCCTGGCCGGAGCGTTGATATTAATGGGGATTGTACTGACATCGCGGGGCGAGGGATGACTGACGACCAACCACTGACGACCGACTACAGGCTACAGGCTATTGACTACGGACTGCTGACCACCGCCGCCCTGTGGTTCCTGCTCGTCTTTTGGGGCGTGCAGTGGCTAGCGCCACGGCTGCCTGGCCCGTCCGTGCTCAGCGTCCTGGGGTCGGCGCTGCTGGTGATCCTCGCCACAGGCCCACTGGAGTACGTGGTCGGCCAGCTCGACTGGCCCGACCTGCGCCGCTGGACGCTGCTGATCCTCGTCGGCCTGGTGGGCCTGGCCGCCAATGTGTGGCTGACGACGCGCGGTCAGCCTGCTCTAGCCAGTTTGGGCCTCTTGCTCGGCGTCATTCCAGCCGGCGTCCTGATTGGGCGCTACGCGTTGGTGGATCGTGACTTTCTGCTCATCGTGGCCGTCCTGTATATCATTGTGGATGTCTACTCGGTGTTCTTTGGTCCCACGCAGGTTATCATCCAACGTGGGGGGCCGCTGCTGTCCGTCCTGACGGTGCGCTTCCCCATTCTGGGGACCGAGCGTGTCGCCTCCCTGGTCGGCGCGGCCGATTTCCTGGTCTGGGCCGCCTGTCTCCAGGGCGCCTACCGCTTTGGCTTCCCCTATCGCCTGTCCTTCGCCGCCTTGAGTCTGGGGTTGGTGGGCAGCGCCGTTGTGAGCGTTGCTCTGCAACGCTCCGTCCCCGCGCTGCCGCTGATGATGCTCGCCTACCTGCTGGTCAACGCGGGCCAATTCGAGTGGCGCAAGCGCAGCCTGTGGGCGCTGGCCGGGGGTCTGCTGGCCGTCGTCCTGGTGATCGGAGTTGTGATACGTACGTGGTTGTTACGGTAACCGTCTAGAATTGGAGCGCCATGCCGTTTTTACGGCCTATTGTGATGTGGATATTGGTGTTTGTCGGGCTGGTTCTGGGAGCGAGCCAGAATGTCGCTACCGCCCAGGAACCTCCACCGCTCCAGCCCGTGCCCGATGCAAACCCCGACTCGCCCGTTCAAGGCGAACATCGCCTCTACTTTCCTGTGATGGAGCGCCGGCCGGCCGGGTCGCCAGGCGCGCCCTTCCTCGCCATCGCGCAACCCGCACGCGGGGACATTCGACTGAGCTGGCAGCCTGGCTTTGGGGCGCTTACGTATACCCTCTGGCTGAGCCAGGCGGCGAATATGGCGGGCGCGCAGCCAGTATACAGCGGGGCGGCCACCAGTTACGCCCTCACCCTGCCGGCCGGCGCGTACTACTTCCGTGTCCAGGCGGTCAACCGAATAGGCGCGGAGGGCAGCAACATCGTGAGTGTGGTCGTGGCCGCGCCGCCGTCGCCCACGCCTACGCCTACCCCTCTGCTACCGTCTGGATGCCAGGCTATCCCTGGCGCGAGTTTCGGCAGCCTAAGCATCGAAGGCGCGCCTAGCGACCGCCCGGCCGAGTCGCACCCCGACATCAACCTGTCCATTCGTGGCTGGTCCGGGGTGAATGAGTCGCTGGGTCTGGTAAACTATAACGGCAACACGGATAGCCGCGCGCCGCAACTCTACGGCCTGTTGAGCGACAACCGCACGCCGCGTTTTACCAGCGCGGCCCGCGTGTACAACTGGGACTGGGGAGCCAACCGTCGCGGTAGCTTGATTACGGCCTGGCCGGTCACGCTGCTCGGTATGGCGACCACCAGCGGTGAAGTCATCCGGCTGCCCGACTCGGGCTATGACATCGGCAGCGGCTACGACGCCCTGGTGCTCTACGCCACCGACACGCGGTTGACCATCAAGTACACGCGCGAGGATAACGTCGTGCGTGGCTATACGCTGCACCTGGAGAACGTGTGTACCGAGCCGAGCCTGCTGGCGCTCTATCGCCAGCTGAACGCCCAGGGCCGCCGCACGCTGCCGGCGCTGCGCCCCGGCCAGCCCCTTGGCCGGGCGACCAGCTCGCAAATCCTGGCCGCCATCCGCGACACGGGTAACTTTATGGACCCCCGCTCGCGCAAGGACTGGTGGCGGGGGCGGTAGCGGCGGAGGACGGAATGCCAGATTACGGGCTGAGGGGGCGGGTCGCCCTGGTAACGGGTGGGAATACGGGGATTGGGGCGGCGACGGCGCGGGCGCTGGCAAGCGAGGGCGCCCACGTTGGTATCGCCTACTACCAGTTTCCAGAGCGAGCCGAGGCGCTGGTCGAGGAACTACGCGGTCTGAGCGGGCGGGCCACGGCCGTCCAGGTGGACCTGGCCGATACGGCCGCCCTGGCCCCGCTGCTGGACCGGGTCGAGGCCGAGTTGGGGCCGTTGAGCATCCTGGTCAACAACGCGGCCCACTCCGAACGCGACGGCTGGGCCGCGTTGACCGCCGAGGAGCTAGACCACCACTTCGCCGTCAACAGTCGGGCGACCGCGCTGCTGACGGCGGAGTTCGCGCGGCGCTTTCGGGGCCAGAACACACCCCCTGACCTTCCGCCCGGCCCTTACCTCGGCTCGCAGCCCGTGGCCGCACCGAGCCTGCCTACGCAACACTCCTCGTCGCCAGAGGGGGAGGGTGGGAGGGGCCGAGCCGCGTGGGGGCGGGTCATCAATCTCACCTCGGGGCAAAGTCTGGGGCCAATGCCTGGGGAACTGGCCTACGTCGCCAGCAAGGGGGCGATTGAGGCGTTGACCGTGACCCTGTCGGCTGAACTCCTACCGCTGGGCATCACGGTCAACGCCGTAGACCCTGGCATCACCGACACTGGCTGGATTACGGACGAGCTGCGCGCCCTGCTGCTGCCGCGCATGCCGCTGGGCCGCTTCGGCCAGCCCGAAGACGCCGCCCGCCTCATCCTGTTCCTGGCCTCGGCGCAGGCCGGCTGGATTACCGGCCAGATAATACGGTCGCGGGGTGGAGCTTAACCGACTGCCTAGAACGCCAGGTCAGAAAAGGGCCGCCCCAAGCCGAGAACCCTTTGGACTGTCATGCTGAGCGAAGCGACGCATCTGCTCTGCCAATGGCTCCAGAGCAGATCCCTCACCTTCGTTCGGGATGACAACAAATGACGCCGGAGAGCCTATGTCACGCATTCAAGTTCAGGGGGTCCACCACATTACATTCGTGGGCTCCAACCGTCAGGCGACCATTGACTTCTATACCGGCGTGCTGGGGATGCCGTTTATCTTCGAGCAGCCTAATCTGGATGTGCCCGAAGAGACGCACCTGTACTTCGACCCGGGCGATGGCCGGCTGCTGACCTTCTTCGTGCGCCCCACGCGCCAGAACGACCCCGAACCGAACCCAGAGGGCATTGGCAACTTGCACCACCTGGCCCTGATGGTTTCGCGGGCGACCTATACCCAGATCGCGCGGCGGTTGGAGGAGCACGGCATCCAGAATACGGGGCCGATTGATCGCGGCTTCATGGACTCGATCTACTTCCGTGACCCCAACGGCCAGTTACTCGAAATTGCCTGCTACAAGTTTGACCCACCCTTCGGCTACACCCACGCCGATGTCCTGGCAACGGCCCACCGACTGCGCGTCGAACGCGGGGCCTATGCCATCTCCGACGAGCACCTGGCCGACGCTATCGAGGAGCTTGTCCACCGCCGCGCCCTCACGGCTGAATAGTAGACAGTTGTCAGATTATCGATTACCGATTACCGACTACCGACTACCGACTACCGACTACCGACTACCGACTACCGACTACCGACTACTGCTCCAGGAGTCTTCATGCCTACGACCATCGAAGTCTGGTCCGACTTCGTTTGACCCTACTGTTTTCTGGTAGCCGCCAGTCTGGACCGGCTTCAGCAGGAACATGCCATCGAATTAAGCTGGCGCGCCTTTGAGTTGCGCCCGCCCGGCTCGCCGCCCATGACGCCCCAATTCCGGGCCTACGTCCAACAGGCGCAGCCCCAGTTCATCGCCCGCGCCCGCCGCGACTACGGGTTGGACGTTCACCCCGGCCCCTTTGGCATCAACAGCCGCCCCGCGCTCATCGGGGAACAGTACGCGCAGAGCCAGGGCCAGGGCGAGGCGTACCACGCAGCGGTTATGAATGCCTACTGGTTGAGAGGCCAGAACATCGAAGACCTGGACCTTCTGGCCGACCTGGCCCAATCCGTCGGCCTCGACCGCGCCGCCTTCCTGGCCGCGCTCCAGTCGCCCGACTACGAAGCGGGAGTAGAGCGCGACGTGGCCCAGGCCCGCGCCTACGGACTGACCGGCGTACCGGCCCTGGTCTTCAACGATAAGTACCTCGTCGTCGGCGCGCAGCCCTACGCTATCCTCCAGCGCGTTGTCCAACGCTGTGAGGTAGAAGCTGACGACGCTTGAACAAGGCAAGTGTATGCGCCTCTTTCGTTCACCCACGCCAGATACCAGCCCTGGCACCCAACGTCTTGAAGCCTTTAGCGATGGCGTTTTTGCCATTGCCATCACCCTGCTGATTCTGGAAATTCGGGTGCCGCCTCTCAACGAAGGCGGCGCGCACATCAGCCTGTTCAACGCTCTGCTTGGGCTATGGCCCTCATATTTTGCCTATATTCTCAGTTTTGTCATGATTGGTATCTACTGGGCCAACCACCACTACCTGTATCGGTTGTTTAGGGGCACGGACCACGTTTTTAACCTCATCAATGTCTTTTTCCTCATGAGCATCTCGTTTCTGCCGTTCCCGACGGCGGTCCTGGCGGATTTCATGCGCGAGACAGACAACCAGCAGACTGCGGTGATGTTCTATGCCCTGGGGCTGCTGCTCCCGGCCTTTTTCTGGTTTATGGCCTGGCTCTACGCGAGTCGTGGTGACCGTCTCCTGGACCCCAACCTGGACGCACACTTCGTCCGCTATCTGACGCGGCAGTTCCTCGTGTCGAATGTCCTGTACCTGGGCGCGGTCATTGTCGCGTTCTTCAATCCGGTGGCTGGCCTGGCCGTCTGTACGGTATTGACTCTGCTCTACTTGCTTCCACCGCGAACGCCCGTCTACCGCCCCGACACAGGGACGTTTAGGGAAGCAGGCGATGACTGAACTGTTGTCCATGGCCGAGGCCGTGGCCCGCTATGTCGAGGACGGGATGTCGGTCGCCATCGAGGGCTTCACGGCGTTTATCTGCTTCGCCGCCGGTCACGAAATCATCCGCCAGCGCCGCCGCGACCTGACCCTCATTCGTATGACGCCCGACCTGATCTACGACCAGATGATCGCGGCGGGTGTGGCGCGCAAGCTCGTCTTTAGCTACCTGGGCAACCCCGGCGTCGGCGCGCTGCACGCGGTGCGCCGCGCCGTCGAGCAGGGCCTCCCGGCTCCCTTGGAGCTTGAGGAGTACTCCCATTTCGGTATGGTCGCGCGCTACGTAGCTGGCGCGACAGGCCTGCCCTTCTACCCGCTCCACAGCTACGTCGGGACCGATCTGCCTCGCGTCAACGAGCGCATCCAGTTTGTCACTGATCCCTACGGCGGCAAGCCTGTCGCCGTCGTGCCGCCCCTTCACCCGGATGTCGCCATCATCCACGCCCAACGTGCCGACCCGCAGGGCAATACCCACCTGTGGGGCTTGCTCGGCGCGCAGAAGGAGGCGGCTTTCGCGGCGCGGCGGCGCATCGTCGTGGTCGAGGAGATCGTGGAGGAGGCGGTCATCCGCGCCGACCCGAACCGCACGCTCATCCCCGGCCTGATTGTGGATGCCGTGGTCCACGAACCCTACGGCGCGCATCCCTCCTACGTCCAGGGCTACTACGACCGCGATAACCCCTTCTACCTGGCCTGGGACCAAATTTCGCGGGACGCCAGCCAGACCCAGACCTGGCTGGACGAGTGGGTCTACGGCGTCCCCGACCGCGCCGCGTATCTGGCGAAACTGGGCGACGCTACCCTGAAGCGGCTTCAACCCGGTTCCGCGCCTTCGGGTTCGGTCAACTATGGCGAATACCGTTAAGATTGAATCCACGAAGCCACACGAAGAACACGAATGAACTATACTCCGTCTGAGATGATGATTGTGGCGGCGGCGCGCGCCCTGGCTGGCGTGCGGACAGTGTTTGTCGGCGTGGGCCTGCCCAATATCGCCTGCAACCTGGCGCGGCACACTGTCGCGCCGGCCCTGGAACTGATTTACGAAGCGGGCGTCTATGGCGCGCAGCCCGCCCGTCTGCCCCTGTCCATTGGCGACCCCACCCTGGTCAGTGGGGCGACTTCGGTCGTGCCCATGGCTGACCTGTTCGGCCTCTACCTCCAGGGGGGGCTGGTCGAAGTCGCCCTGCTCGGCGGCGCGCAGGTGGACCGCTTCGGCAACCTCAACACCACCGTCATTGGCGACTATGCTGCCCCCAAGGTCCGCCTGCCCGGCAGCGGCGGCGCGTGCGAAATCGCCATCCACGCGCGGCGGTTATTCTACATCATGCGTCTGAGCCGCCGCGCCTTTGTCGAGGCGCTCGACTTTGTCACCAGCCCCGGCCACCTGACCGGCGGCGACTCCCGCGCCCGGCTGGGGCTGCCCGGCGCGGGTCCGGAACTGCTCATCACCGACAAAGCCATTCTCAACTTCGACAACCCCCAGCGCGAGATGCAACTTGTCTCGCTCCATCCTGATGTGAGCCTGGCGAGTGTCCAGGCCGAGGTGGGCTGGCCGCTCCGCCTCGCCGACGACCTCGCCGTCACCCCTCCACCGACGGACGACGAATTACACCTGGTCCGCGACGTGTTAGACCCTCAAGCGATGTATCGTTAGGAAGAGAGGACAAGCATGGACCTGCTTGGCGTTCACCACGTCAGCGCGCTCAGCGCCCACATCGGGCGCAGCGACCACTTCTATACCCACGTGTTGGGGATGCGCCGCGTCATCAAGACTGTCAACCAGGACGACCCCGGCATGTACCACCTGTTCTACGGCGACGGCGTGGGCAGCCCAGGGTCGGACATGACGGTAGTTGACCTGCGCGGCGCGGTCCAGGAGAAGCGCGGCAATAACAGTATCTCGCTGACGACCTTCCGCGTCAACAGTGAGGCTGCCCTCGACTACTGGGCCACCCGCCTCGACGCGCAGGGTATCGCCCACCACGGGCTGGCGACGCGCGACGGCCGGCGTGTGCTCGACTTTGACGACCCCGAGGGGACGCAACTCTCGCTGGTGGACGATAGCGGGGTGGAAGAGGCCCGGCCATGGGAAGACAGCCCGGTCCCCGCTGGAATTCAAATCCGAGGGCTGGGTTACACTGTCATCACCGTCCCCGTCCTGGAACCGACCGACCACTTTCTCACCGAGGCGCTGGGGCTGCGCCATGACCACGCCTACCCCCTGGCCGCGACGCCTCATGTCCAGGCGCATGTCTACACGATGGCGGACGGCGGCCCACATGCGGAGGTCCATGTCGTCGTCCGCGATGACTTGCCACGCGCTCGCTACGGGGCCGGCGGCGTTCACCACGTGGCGCTGCGCGTCCCGGCCGGCCAGCCAATAGCCGACTGGGTCCAGCGGTTGAACAGCCTGGGCTACCGCAACAGCGGCGTGGTGGACCGCCATTATTTCGCCTCGGTCTATGTCCGCGAGCCCAATGGCGTGCTGTTTGAACTGGCGACCGACGATCCCGGCTTCGCGGTGGATGGCCCGCTGGATGGCGAGCGCCTCTCGCTACCGCCGTTCCTCGAACCGCGCCGCGCCGAGATTGAAGGCCGGCTGCGGCCGCTGCCAACAAGATAGAGGAAGAGTAGGAAGAGTAGGAAGGGAGTAAGAGAGTGGAACTGCTCGGCATTCATCACCTGACCGCGATTTCGGCCCGTATCCGCGACAACCACCGCTTCTACACTCAGACGCTCGGCATGCGGCTGGTGAAACGTTCGGTCAACCAGGACGACGTGAGCGCCTATCACCTGTTCTATGCCGACGCTCAGGGTAGCCCCGGCACCGATCTCACCTTCTTCGACTGGCCCGTGCAGTCGGAGCAGCGTGGGACGCGGTCCATCGTCCGCACCTATCTGCGAGTGGCGGGCGGGGATACTCTCGAATGGTGGGCGGGGCGGCTGCGCGACGCCGGCGTGACGACAGGCGAGGTGGTCGAACGCGATGGGCGATCTACGCTGGACTTTGAGGATCCGGAGGGGCAGCGCCTGGCGCTGGTGGATGACGGCGGCGCGGGCGATGCGCATCCCTGGGATCGCAGCCCCATACCATCCGAGCGCCAGGTGCGCGGCCTGGGGCCGATTATGATCAGCGTCCCGGTTCTCCAACCGACCGACGCCGTGCTCCAGCAAGTCCTTACCATGCGCCCCGTCCGCGAGTACCCCCACCCGGACAACGCCAGGCACACTGTCCACGTCTATGCGATGGGGCCAGAGGGCGTGGGGGCGGAACTCCACGTGGCGGTGCAGTCTGGGCTGCGGCCCGCCCAGTCGGGCGCGGGTGGCGTCCACCACGTCGCCTTCCGCAGCCGCGACGCCGACTACGACGCCTGGGCCGACCGCCTGAACACGCTCCGTATCCGTAACAGCGGCAAGGTGGACCGCTACTGGTTCCGCAGCCTCTACTTCCGCGAGCCGAACGGCATCCTGTTCGAGATCGCGACCGACGGGCCGGGTTTCGCGGTGGACGAGGACCCGGCCACGCTGGGCGAGACGGTGGTGCTGCCGCCGTTCCTGGAGCCGCACCGCGAAGCCATCGTGTCGCGCCTCAAGCAGCTGGATGAGTGATGATTAAAGACCAAAGACTAACATCTCGGTCCCTCTGAAACGTTGAATCCTCCCAGGTCCTGGCCCAGGAGGGTTCAACGACTCAAGCCTGTCTGGAGCGCCTGTCAATGCACGACGGTCCACCCGGTGGGGACCGAGTTGACGAACTGCCAGGTGACGGTGAAGCCGTTCATCAGCCACACCACGTTCTGGCCCGTCGAACTGTCGTTCCACAGCACTTCGGTTTTGCCGTCCCCATCAAAGTCGCCGACCGCCACGGCGTGCCAGCCCACAGGGGCGGAGGTGACAAGCTGCCAGGTAACGCTGAAGCCGTTCATCAACCACACCACGCTCTGGCCGGTTGAACTGTCGTTCCACAGCACATCCGTCTTGCCGTCTCCATCAAAGTCACCAGCCGCAACGGCCTGCCAGCCAGCGGGGACAGAGAGAACCGCCTGCCAGGTGACGGTGAAGCCGTTCATCAGCCAGACTACGTTCTGGCCCGTCGATGGGTTGTTCCACAGCACGTCCGTCGTCCCATTCCCATCCAAGTCACCCGCCGCCGCCACCTGCCAGCCGGTGGGGACGGAGTTGACCGCCTGCCAGGTGACGGTGAAG
>JAHCIP010000194.1 GCA_026129165.1 Anaerolineae bacterium | reverse complement strand
GGCAATGGGAATACGTTGGAAGTTTACATAGGTTATCTTCGGACCAAGACCGAGTCGAACAGTGAACCCCGTCTGATCCAGACCGTCCGCGGCGTGGGCTATGTCCTGCGCGAAGAGGCGTGACACGGAGAAGTATGTCTATCCGCCTGCGGCTGACGCTGCTCTATAGCTCCATTCTGGCGCTCACCCTGGTGATCTTCAGTCTGGCGCTGTATACGATTCTCCGCCAAGTCGTATACAACGGGCTGGCCAATGACCTGGTCGAGGACGCCCGTACCCTGGTTGAAGCCCGTACCGCCCTGGACGGGCGCGGACCGTCGGATACCCATGGGAACCCGCCCGCTCGGTCGCCCTGGGGCCGGCGACCGGCGCCCCGCTTTGGCACGCCTGAAACCTTCGGGCAGATTATCAACCTGGATGGCTCGGTTGTCTTTGCCAGCACGAACCTGGAAGGCGTCGAGTTGCCTCTGAGCGCCCAGGGCTGGGAGGCCGTGAAAAGCGGCCGCGCCTGGCGCGAGGCGGTGACGGTCGAGAACCAACCGCTGTATATTTACAGCACCCCGTTGATCTCCCAGGGCCGCATCACCAGTGTGGTCCAGGTCGCCCGCCCCGCCAGCGAGCAAGAGGGCGCGTTGGGGGTGCTGCGCGGCCTGCTGACCCTCGGCACGGTCCTGGCGACGCTGACAGCCTTCGGGGTAGGGTGGGTATTGGCCGGCGCGGCCCTGCGGCCCATCAATCGGCTGACGCAGACGGCGCGGGCCATCGGCGCGGAGCGCAACTTTGACCGCCGCGTGGAGCATAGCGGGCCGAACGATGAATTGGGCCGGCTGGCGACAACGTTCAACCAGATGTTAGGCGAGCTTCAGACGGCCTTCCACCAGACGCACCAGTCACTCCTGGCGCAGCGCCGCTTTGTCGCCGACGCCTCCCACGAGCTACGCACGCCGTTGACCACCATTCGGGGTAACCTGGGATTGCTCCAACGCCAGCCGCCTATCAACACCGATGACCGCGAGGCGGTCCTGAGCGACTCGGTCGAGGAGACGGAACGGCTGATGCGCCTGGTCCAGAGCCTCCTGACGCTGGCGCGGGCCGATGCGGGCCAGGCCGTTCGCACGGAGTTGGTCGCGGTTCAGCCCACGGTCGAGGATGTGGTACGCCAGACCCAACGCCTCGCGCCTGACCACCGCGTCAGCGCTGAGGCCATCCCCGACCTCGTGGTCCTGGCCGAGCGCGACATGCTCAAGCAAACGCTCCTGATTCTGCTGGACAACGCGGTCAAGTTTACGCCGGTGGGTGGGGCCATCACCGTCAGCGCCGTCGCGCAAGGGTCAAACGCGGCCATCACGGTGCGAGATACCGGCATTGGCATCGCGCCCGAGGCCCTGCCGCACATCTTCACTCGCTTCTACCGCACCGATACGGCGCGCACAGGCGACGGCGCGGGGCTGGGCCTGTCCATTGCCCAATCCCTCGTCGAGGCGTACCACGGCGCGATTACCGTGTCCAGCCAGGTCGGCCAGGGCAGCGCGTTTACCATTGCCCTACCACTCGCGCCGGTCCGGGCAACCGCCGATTGAAATCGGGGCTATGGAGCCTGCGGCTGAGCGTCCCCCTTCGGGGACGCGGTTTCCGTCGGCGTAGGCCGAGTGCGAAGCCTCCCTGTGGGACGGTCGGCGGTACGCCCACCAGCCCCGACTTTAGTCGGAGGGACTCCAAATATCCCCCTTTTCTCTGTCACATTTTGCCCTCGCGCGCTGCTTATAGAGTAGACACACGCAGGGAGGCCGACGCATGGCGGTTGGCGTGAACAAGCTCAGTCGGGCCGACACGGCCGACCCCGAACGCATCTTCGCGCAGCTGTTTGCGGCCCAGTACAGCCAGGTGGTCGCCATTGCCTACCGCATCCTGGGCGACATTCAGGCAGCGGAAGACGTGGCGCAGGACGTGTTCTACGCCTACCACCGCCAGCACGCGCCCGACGCGCCCTACGCGGCGGCCTGGCTGCACAAGGCGGCGGCCCACACGGCCTACAACGCCGCCATCAGCCGCGCCCGGCGGGAACGCCGCGACCAGGCTGACCTGGATGGGAGGCGGTGGACCCAGGTGACGGAGGCGGGCGACCCGCAGGCGGCCGTGGAAGCCGCCGAGCAGCGGCGCGCCGTGGGCGAAGCCCTGAGCCGCCTGCCAGAACAGCACGCCACCGTCCTCCTGCTGCGCTATAGCGGGTTGAGCTACGCCGAGGTCGCGGCCGCGCTCGGCGTGGGCATCAACCAGGTGGGCGCGCGGCTGAGTCGGGCGGAAGCCGCGCTGCGAAAGGAGTTGACCCGTGACTCATCTCGATGATGGCCTCTTACGCCGCTGGCTGGACGAGGCGAGCCGGGGCTTCAGCCTGTCCCAGGCCGACCAGGCCCACCTGGCCCAATGCGCCCACTGCCAGGGCCGGCTGGCCGACCTCCAGGCGACCGCCGCCTTCGTGGGCGCGGCCCTAACCGCTCCAGTCCCGCCCATTGACACGACACTGGCCCTCGCCCGCCTACGGCAGCGCGAGGCCGACGGAAGACGGAAGACGGAGGACGGACGTTCATCGGTCCTCCGTCCTCCGTCCTCCGTCGTATTTGAAAGGATGTTGACTGTGACACAGCAGAGTTTGATGCGCCGCTGGTGGAAGCCGGCGAGCGTGGTGGCCGTGCTGGCCGCGCTGATGCTGGCCGTGATGTACACGCCCCTCGGCTCGTATGCGCAGGGGATTCTCAACCTGTTTACCCCCAAACAGTTCGTCGCTATCCCCGTCACGCCGCAGCAGATGCGGACCATCCCGGACCTGGACGGTTACGGTGAGATGCGAAATATTCAGGAGTCGACGACACGGCAGGTAGCGAGCGCGGCGGAAGCGGCCCAGGCGGCCGGCCTGACCCTGCTGCAGCCGGCCTCCCTGCCCAGCGGGTTGACCGCGAACCAGGCCGTCTATACCCTCATGGGCGGCGGCCAGGCCGAGTTCACCTTTAGCGCGGCCAGGGCCGCCCAAACAGCCGCCCAGCGCGGCCAGACCGTCCCGCCGATGCCCGCCACTGTGGACCACTCGACGCTCAAGGTTACCATCCCCACGGGCGTGATGACGATCTATGGCGACCCGTCCCTGCTGAACCAATCTGGCAAGGCGGCGCCGCGCCAGGCTGAGGGGGCGCGCCAGCCTCAGGGGCCGCGTGGACCGGCCGCCAGCCTCGTAGGTAGCTCGTTCCTGGCTGTCGCGCAGATGAAGGCCCCAACCGTGACGTCGAGCGGCGCGACGCTGGAGGAGATCAAGACCTATCTGCTGAGCCAGCCAGGCATTGACCCGCAGTTGGTGGCCTCCCTCGGCGCCATCACCGACCCGACCTCCATGCTGCCCATCCCCATCCCGGTCAACGAGTACAACTCCCACCCGGTCCAGGTGCAGGGCGTCCAGGGGCTGTTCGTCGGTGACTCAAGCGGCCTCGGCAGCGGCGTCATCTGGCAGAAGAATGGCATCGTCTACGCCGTCGGCGGCGCGTTCCGCGAAGACGAGGTGCTCCGCATTGCCAACTCCCTCCAGTAACGCCGACTCCCGCTCCCCTCTCCCCGTGGGAGAGGGGGTGGGGGTGAGGGCCGACTCCCGTCGGCTGCCCTCAGACCCTCCCCCTAGCTCTCTCCCAGAGGGAGAGGGGATCAGTCTGTCTAGCCCCGAAGCTGCAGGTCAGCCGCCCGCCGTCCAAACCCTCGACTTGGCAAAACACTATAGCAAGGTCATCGCCCTCGCCGGGTTAACGATGACGGTAGCGCAGGGCGAGATTTTTGGCTTCCTGGGGCCGAACGGCGCGGGCAAGACGACGGCGGTGAAGCTGCTGCTGGGCCTGACGCGGCCCACCGGCGGCGAGGCGTGGGTGCTGGGGGCGCGGGCGGGCGACCGTGAGAGCCGCCGGCGCATCGGCTATCTGCCCGAACTGTTCCGCTACCAGGACTGGCTCCAGGCCCGCGAAGTCCTCCAACTCCACTGCCTGCTGGCCGGCCTGCCGGCTCACCTCCACCACGCTGAGATTGATACGGCCCTGGCGACGGTGGGCCTGACCAAGCGAGCGACCGACCGGGTCGGGACGTTCTCCAAGGGCATGCAGCAGCGCCTCGGCCTGGCGGTGGCCCTCCTCGGCCAGCCCCGCCTCATCTTCCTGGACGAACCGACCTCGGCGCTGGACCCGGTGGGCCGCCGCGACGTGCGCGAGATCGTGCGCGACCTCAAGCGGCGGGGCACGACGGTCTTTCTCAACTCACATCTTCTGAGCGAGGTCGAGCAGGTCTGCGACCGCGTGGCGATTGTGGACAAGGGGCGGGTTGTGGCGCAGGGGTTGATGAGCGAGGTCATTGGCGGGGCGCGGGCGGTGCGGCTGCGCCTCACGGGCGTCAACGGGGCAGGTCACACGGCGCTCGCCCACTTCGGAAGCGTCGAGCAGGAAGGCGACTGGTATACCGTCCACGGGGTCGAGGAGGAAACCGTGCCGGCCCTGGTGGCGGCGCTGGTGCAGGCCGGGGCGCAGGTTCATGCGGTCGCGCCGCGTCACCACACACTGGAAGACCGCTTCCTCCAGTTGCTCAAGCGGGTCGAGTGACGGAGGACGGAGGACGAAAGACGGCAGCCGTGGCGTTCAGGCCACAGGGCGTCTCCCTGATGCTGAAAGCTGATGGCTGATAGCTGAGGACTGACTACCGACGACTGACTACCGACGACTGACGACTGGATACTGACTATGGCAATATGGACCATTGCGCGACTGACGTGGCAAGAGTTAGGGCGGCGGCGGGTCGTGCTGGCAGGGTTGATATTGACGGCGCTGGTGTTGGGCCTGACGGCCTGGGGCTTCCACAGCCTGCCCAATGTCCAATGCGGCAACCGGCCCTGCCCTCCGGAAGAGATACGTACGGCCGCCTCCGCCCTGACCATCCTGCTCATGTACATGTTCAGCTTTGTCGTCGCCCTGGCGGGCGCGTTCCTGGCCGCCCCGGCCATTGCCAACGACATCGAGTCCGGCATCGCCCTGGCGGTGCTGCCGCGTCCCATCCGCCGCTCCGACGTCCTGCTCGGCAAGTGGCTGGCCCTGGGGAGCGCGATTGCCCTCTACACGGCGGTCGTCGCCACGGCCATCTTCGCCATCGTCAAGTACTTTACTGGCTACCAGCCGCCCGCGCCCGTGACAGCCATCGCTTTTATCACCGGGGAGGGGCTGGCCCTGCTGACGCTGGCCCTGCTGGGCAGCACCCGCATCGGGCCGTTGGCCTGTGGCATCACCGCCGTCGTCCTGTTTGGGCTGGCCTGGATCGCCGGTGTCATCGGGGGCATCGGCCTGTCCATCGGGAACCAGGCGGTGACCAATGTAGGGGTCATCGCCAGCCTGATTCTGCCGACCGACGGCCTGTGGCGCGGGGCCATGTTCCACCTGGAACCCGCCGTGATGATCGCCGCCGTCTCGCAAAGCCCGCGCGGCGTCAACGCCAACGTTCCCTTCTTTGCCTATGCGCCCCCACCGACGGCCTACATCGTCTACGCCGTGGGCTGGATTCTCGCCATGCTGGCCCTGGCCGCCTACAACTTCGACCGCCGCGAACTGTAGGCGTTTTGCCGCCTCCGGTGCGTGCCACTCCTACTCGACAATCTTCCAATAAGAGTCCTTGCGCACCACTTTGCCGTCGCGAAACTGCCAGTGGTCACAGCCGCGCACGTTCACTTGAACCCCGGACACAGTGGTCCCTTTGAGAAGCCACTCCGATACGCCGCGATCGCCGCACACCCAGTGCGTGTCGTCGCTGTAATGCACGTCCGGGATGCTGGCGAAGCGACTGGCTAACCCCTCCCGCACTTGCTCTTTACCGACGAAGCGCTGGCCCCACGGATGCGGACCGCGCGGCATCTCCAGTATGCAGTCCGTGGCAAAGAAGTCCAGAATCGCATCAAGGTCGTGGTGGTTGAATGCTTCGAGGATCTGCTTCAAGGTTTCAGCATTGGTGTCCATGTTTCTTCCCTCGTAGAATGGCGATGGGCCGGGTAGTGATGTTCCCATGTCAGGGTGCCAGGGTGTTTCAAGATACTCCCGTTTCGGTCCCCCGTCCTCTGTCAGTCCTCCCACTCGTAGCTGAATGTCGTAACCACCTTGCCCGCCGCGTCGCGTAGCGTCAGGGTGTCACCCATGTCATCCCAGAGTTGGCCGCCGAAGGCCGCGTGCAGGTCGGCGACGGCGGGGCCAATGAAGTCGAGGCCCGGGCCGGTCCAGACGCGCACCTGGTAGCCGCGCGGCACGACCAGATAGGGGAAGGTGTAGCGGTTGCCCGCCGCGTCGGCCAGCGTCCAGCCCTCCAGGTTGACGGGCGGGCCGAAGTTCTCGAACTGGGCGAACTCGAACGCCACGGCGTCGCACTGGGCCGGGAAGGCGGTCATGTCGGGCTGCGTCTGGCTGTAGCGCAGGAAGCCGAGCCGCACGCCCTGGCCCGCCTGCTGGTCGGTATCGGGTCGCGGCAGGAAGCGGCGCATCTGGCGGGCGCGGGCTTGCGGGCCGTCGGGGCGGCACAATTCCAGCGCCACGTCGTCCACGCGGAGCGTCATGCTGTCGCCTGGCACGATCTTGACCTGGAAACGGACGCGCAGGTTGCGGCCGCGAAAGGCCGTCAGGTCCAGTTCGTAGTGCTGCCAGTCGGTGTCGGCCACCCGGCGGGGGCGCAGGGCGAAGGCCAGCGGCGTCCCGTCGAGCGTCTCCACAATCACGCTCTGCTCGCTTCTCTCGTCAAGACCATCAGCCGCCGGCGGGTTGGGCGGGGCGAGCGGGTCCACACTCCGCCAGGCCGAGAAGCTCAGCGTGGCGCGGTTCAGGTCGGGCGGCAGGTAGACCAGCCGCTCCGCCTCCGCCACCAGTGCGCCTGACGACGATGGCCCCCGCCCTCCCAGCGCCAGCGCCTTGTCCCCACTGCGCGCCGCCCCCTTTGATCCCATCTCCGCTGGCCCGCGCAGGGTCCAGCCCGCCCCGCCGTCCTCGAAGCCGCCGTTGTCCCAGGCATCCCAGCAGCCCTTGGCCGGGCCAGGGTCGGCGGTCATGGCGGGCGTCGGCGTGGCGGTGGGTGTTGGCGACGTGGCCGGCGTCGGCGTGGCGGCGGGTTGGGTGAGGGCGACTCGCGCGGTGGCGGCCGGTCGGAGCGTCGTCTCGCCAGCGGTGGGCGGCATGGCATCGGTGACGACGCGCAGGTCGGCGGTGTCCCAGTACGAGTCGTTGTGCTTGACGGCGATGTGGGGCTGGCTGCGCGTGAAGACCGTCACGGTACTCGATTGCGCGACAGCCTGGACGGACAGGCGGACCCAGCGGTCGTAGGCCGGCGCTTTGATGTCCGACCAGACAATGGTCGTAGGCAGAGGCAGGTTGCGGCCCACGGGCGCGGCCCCAGTGGGGTCAATGCCGACGCCTACAGCATAGTCACCGTTGGTCAGCCCACGACAGCCCTGCTTGGGGTCCAGCGGCGAGAGGCAGATGTCGTCACACTCGCTGGTCCAGATTTGAACCCAGATGGAGAATTCGAGTCGCGCGCCGACCGGCACGTCGTGGACCTTCTGGTAGATGCCGGCGTCGTGAACCGCCCAGGAGTTGAAGACCTTCTGGCCGTAGTCTCCATGAAGGACGCGGATGCTGGGCAGCCAGAGGTATTCGGGGCTCCACTCCGGGCGGCGCTGGTGCTCCACGCTGGGGTCGAAGCGATACCAGGGCTGCCAGCCGACGGCCACGCGCACCGCGCCGTCCTCGCGCTGGGTGAAGCCGTCCTCGAAGTTGGGGTTGACGAGCAGATTGTCACCGAGAGAGAGGGCTGGGAGTTGGGGATTGAGGGCTGAGGGCTGAGGGCCAAGGGCTGAGGGGAGGGGGCCGGCGTGGGCCGTGTCAGAGACGACGATCCGGTATGAAAGCCACAGCCCCAGGGCAAACGCGAAAAGCCACGCGACGGCCCAGAGAGGGGGATATCGTTGTCGCAAGAGAACTCCTATCTGCCTACATCGTGCCTATCCCTTGACCCCACGTTGCTCAAAAATGGCTGCTAGCTCCGCGCGCCGGTTCGTCTGGGCGGTGGCGGCATGGGTATCAAGAAGCTTCTGGACAAAACTGGTACGGGTTAAATGAGTCGGCGCGTCTGGTTCCAGTCCGGTCCAGGTGAGGAACAAGAGCCGGTCGGCGTCGGTCGCGCCCAGCAAGCGGCGGATGTCCCAGAACGCCCCGCCCCACACCTCACCGACCTGCCATTGGAGGGCGTCTGGCCCCAGGATGTCGAAGCGCAGTCGATTGTCCAGAAGGCGTACGTAGGGGTTGGGAAAACTGGCGGCGCCATATTCCTCTCGTAGCCTGACGGCAATAATTTCACCCACCATAGGATCATCATTAAAGCTACAGGGGAAGTAGTCGCCCAGGCCCGATTCAAGAGCCAGGGCTTCGGGAACCCAGTCGGCGTAGCCGGCGGTGAAATGCGATACCAACGCATGGTGCGTGTACTCGCGGTAGAGCACGTCCGAGTCATCCACATAATTCGGCCCAAAGACCAGTCGCTTCGTAGCCGGCTCATAGTGCGCGTTATCGTAGTCGGGCTGGATGTAGACGCTCAGCGTCATCTCGCCCGTCACGAAGCCGAGGAATTGGAGATAGCCGTGATACGACGCCAGCACCAGTTCCAGTTTGCGTTGCAGGGCCGCTGTCAGCAGCGGCGACGGCTCAAAGGTCAGCGCCAGCCGCGCCCCCTGGCTGGCGGGCGCTGGCGGAGACGGCTGGGGCTGGGAGGGTTCTGGGGGTAGCGGGGCCGTCACCAGAGTGATGGTATCCCAAGCGATGTCAGGGCGCTCGTCGCGGCCCACCTGGACCAGATCGGGCAGGCGGCGCCGGCGGTCGAGATAGGTGAGCAGTTCGACCACCTTGGTGGAACGCACCGTCCCAGGGAGGTCGTCATAGTCCACCCCCAGGTCGAAGCACAGCGTTTTGAGATCATCCGCTCCAAAGCCATCTACCAGTAGCTTCCGTAGCCGGATAAGCTGGGGCAGATTGGGGTTGGGGCCTACATCGTCGCGCCGATGATCCACGGGTTGAACTCCTCCTCGCCGATGCCCTGCGCCTCGCTCTTGGTCGGCTCGCCACTGGCGACGCGCAGCAGCAACTCGAAGATTTCGGTCCCGACATCGGCCAGGCTCGCGCCTTCGAGGATCCGGCCGGCGTTGACGTCCATGTCCGAGACCATGCGCTGGTACATCTCGGAGTTGGTGGCGATCTTGGCGCTGGGGACGGGCTTGAAGCCGAAGCAACTGCCGCGTCCAGTGGTAAAGGCGACCAGGTTGCAGCCCCCTGCCACCTGCCCTGTGACCGCGACCGGGTCGTAGCCCGGCGTGTCCATGTGGACGAAGCCCCGTGTGCGGACCGGATAGGCGTACTCGTAGACATCCATCAGCGGTGTCGTGCCAGCCTTGGCGACCGCGCCCAGGGACTTCTCGTAGATGGTCGTCAGCCCGCCAGCCTTGTTGCCAGGGCTGGGGTTATTGTCCATCTCCATGTCGTTGCGGCCGGTGTAGCCTTCCCACCAGTGGATGCGCTCCACCAGCTTCTCGCCCACGTCGCGCGAAATGGCGCGGCGGGTGAGCATATGCTCCGCGCCGTAAATCTCAGGCGTCTCGGACAGGACAACGGTTCCTCCCTGGGCTACAATCAGGTCGCAAGCGTAGCCGAGGGCCGGGTTGCCCGTGACGCCCGACCAGCCATCGCTGCCGCCACACTGGAGGGCCAGCATCAGGTGCGAGGCGTCCACGGTGGAACGGCGGGCCTGGTCGGCGGCGGGCAGGAGTTGCCTAATGGCGGTCAGCCCGGCTTCGACCGTGGCCTGAACCCCACCCTCCTCCTGGATCATGACCATCGGTGGTAGGCGGCGCTCCTCGCCGGGCATGTAGAGCACCTGGGACTCGACCAGGTAGCTGAGGTGGTTGATCTCACAGCCCAGGCTGACCAGGACGAAGCCAGCGACGTTGGGATGGCGGGCGAAGCCGGCCAGCGTGCGCTGGAGCATGTCCACCTCGTGGCCGCCGAAACGCGCGCCGCAGCCGTTCTTGTGAACCAGCGCCACCACATCATCCACATAGGGGAAGTGGGGCAGCAGTTCGGCTCGCGCCCGTTCGGCAATCTTGCGCGTGGTGTGGGCCGAGCAGTTGACGGTGGCGATAACGGCGATGGTGTTGCGTGTGCCTACGCCGCCGTCGGGACGGACGAAGCCCTGGAACGTGCGCCGTTCGCCAGCCGGGACCAGCTGAACCGGCTTGACATCCACGCCAAAGGCATAGTCGCGCTCGAACTGGGCCACGCCGACGTTGTGGGTGTGGACGTGCTCGCCGGCCCCAATGTCGCTCGTGGCGAAGCCGATGACCTGGCCGTAGCGGTGGACAGGCGCTCCCTGGCGGATGGGGTGGAGGGCGACCTTGTGGCCGACGGGGATGGCCTGGCGCACGGTCACTGGCCCCTCCCCGTTGCCATCAAAGCGCCGGCCCGGCGTCAGCGGCGCTTTGGCGATGGCGACATCGTCGGACGGGTGGAGAATAATCGTGCGGCTGGTCGAGCCGGGATCCAGGATTTGCATCTTTCCTCCGCAAGGCGTAATGCCTGGCGTAGTGCGTATTTCGTAATGCGTATTTCGTATTTTCTTGTCTGAGATACGAAATACGCACTACGCATTACGAAATACGTCCTTACGGCGGCCAGGGACGGGCGAAGCTATTGAGCACTGGACCGCCGAACAGGGTGTCGGGCTGATCGTAAGGGTTCTGCCACTGGCGCGGGTCGTCCAGGTTGCGCTGGTAGCCTCGACCGCCGCCGCCGCTGGACAGGGCAATGGTGTCGAAGTCCATGTCAACCAGGTTCAGCGGGTTATAGGCGATGGTATGCATCTGGTCGCCAATTTCCAGGTGGAGATGCGGGCGCGAGTAGCAGGTTTCGTCCGGGTCGCCGGACAGGCCGATCTGCTGGCCGCGCTTGACCGGCGTGCCGATAGGCAGGCGCGGGCGTTCGAGCAGGTGGCCGTACATCGAGGCGTAGCCGTTGGGGTGGTTGACGATGATGTTGTGCGGCGCGGCGCCGTACTTGTAGATATTATCTATGCCCGCCACGACGCCGTCATAGATCGCCAGGACCGGCGTACCACAGCGCGCGCTGATGTCAATGCCGAAGTGCAGACCCTGACCCATGCGATAGTCACCCAGGCGCTGGCGGTAGGCGAAGGTGGTATTCCCGTAAGCCTGGCCCATGAGCCAGGTGCTCGGACCAGGCGGACCGGCGAAGGGGAAGCTGAAGGGGCGCTCGCCCTCCTGCGCCGCCGCAGGCGTGTCTGGAACGAGGGCGATCAGGCTCAGCAGCATGAAGACACTGACTAAGATGGCTGTTTTCTTAAACCACGACATAGGGCAACGTCTCCAAATTGGGACCACCGGCGTCTTATACACCAAGGGTAGCTACAAGTGAAAGACTGATGACTGATGATTAGCGATGAAGGTGGGAATAGGGGAAGTATAGCATAGCCTGAGAGGAGATGGCAATGTCGGTGGACCGTCAAACCCTGCGGTGTGTCCATTAGTGTATTTAGGCCGCGCTGTACTAAACTGC
>JAHCIP010000193.1 GCA_026129165.1 Anaerolineae bacterium | reverse complement strand
TGTCAACATAAGGTGCGCGAGTCGGGAGGTGGCATATGCGGCGTGCCCTCGTCCTGGTACTCAGTGTGCTCTTGGGTCTGGTCGTGTACACCTGGAGCTATCCGCCATCGGCTGCCCAGGGCGACTATGACATCTTTCTGCCGGTCGTCCTCAAGGCGTGGAACCCACCGGTCATCCCCTTGACCCCCCTGCCATCCCGTACCAGTACCTCTACCCCCACGCGAACCAAAACGTCCATTGTCGAGATCACGCCCACCCCCACCTGTACCCCCATACTCGACGGTCTCACTCCGCCGTGTCCAACCGCCCATCCCCCGACTGAAACCAGGATTCCCACTGGCACGCCCACCGCCACGAAAACGCCCTTTGTCGAAATCACCCTGACCTTTACGCCGACCCACTTTCCGACCGAGACGAGGGCGCCCACGGGAACGCCTACGCTTATCTGTTCAACCCCATCCCCTATCTCCGGGAATCCGTGTACGCCCACGCCAACCGCGACTCGCGTTCCGACCGAGACGAGGGTTCCCACACTGACGGCGACCCAGACTGCCACACCGACCTGCCCGACGCCCTCGCCTGTGGCTGGTAATCCATGTACGCCAACGCCGACGCTGACCCACTTCGTGACCGAGACGCTGGTCCCCACGCGCACAGCAACGAGTACGGCGACGCCGACAGCGACGCGCATTCCGACCGAGACGAGAGTAGCCACCGGAACGCCGACACCGACCTGCCCAATGCCGTCGCCCGGCGCCACCAGTCCGTGCACACCGACGCCTACCGCAACGCAACTCCCGACCGAAACGATGGTTCCGACGCGGACGCCGACACTCTTCCTGACCGAAACGCGGGTTCCCACGCGAACGCCGACACTCTTCCTGACTGAAACACGAGTCCCGACGCGGACGCCGACACTCTTCCTGACCGAAACGCGGGTCCCCACGCGAACGCCGACACTCTTCCTGACCGAAACACGGGTGCCCACACGGACGCCGACCGGTACTGTCACGCCCACCTGGACACCCACGCCCCGACCGACGGCTACTCCAACCTCGAAGGTCTCACCCCCAAACGACTTTGAGCCTCTTGAAGGCGTCGAACAGGGGATCGTCTGGCAGGGGTTATTAAGGTAGTCGTTCGTCGAAGGTAATCATTGCAGCTCGTCAGAAAGTTGATGCTTGTGGCGAAGTGAATATACTTGGCGGAACCCTATGTAAAAACAGGTTGGCTGCAACCTGGCGGCCGTGAGCCCGTTGTACCGATCCCTGGCGTCTTTTTGGCGTGCGGGACGCTACCGCGCTCGCGGCCTTTTCGGTATTCGGCCCCAGTCGCTCGACTCGCATGAGATGCGCCGCTATGAGCACCATGTTCGACGCTTACCAAACCGATGACTTTTTCGATGAAATGTTCCAGGGTGAGGGCCAGCCCCGCCCGCACTACGAACGCCTCTACCAGCGGCTAGGCGAGCTGTCGCGCAACGACTTTGACGAGCGCGTGCGCCGGGCCGACCTGGCCTTCCTCTACCAGGGCATCACCTTTACCGTCTACAGCGCCGAGGAAGGCATCGAGCGCATCTTCCCCTTCGACCTCGTGCCGCGCATCATCCCCCGCGCCGAGTGGGACACGCTGGAACGCGGGCTGCAGCAGCGTGTCACCGCCCTCAACCTGTTCCTCCACGATGTCTACCACGACCAGCGCATCCTGCGCGAGGGTCTTATCCCGGTGGACCTCGTCCTGGGCGCGCAGGGGTTCTGCGCCGCCATGATGGACGTGGACCCGCCCGGCGGCGTCTATATCCACATCACAGGCACCGACCTGGTGCGCGACGGCGAGGGACGCTATACCGTGCTGGAGGACAACCTGCGCAGCCCGTCGGGCGTCTCCTACATGCTAGAGAACCGCGCGGCGATGAAGCGGACGTTCCCGCGCCTGTTCGAGCGCTATAGCGTTTTGCCCGTCGAACAGTACCCGCAGGCGCTGCTCGAAACGCTACGCGCCGTCGCGCCGCCAGGCGGCGACCCACCCACCGTGGCCCTCCTGACCCCCGGTATCTACAACTCCGCCTTTTTCGAGCACTCGTTCCTCGCCCGCCAGATGGGGGTGGAAATTGTCGAAGGCTCTGACCTCGTCACCTATGACAACCGCGTCTATATGCGCACGACGCAAGGGTTACAGCCGGTGGACGTGATTTACCGCCGCATTGACGATGCCTTCCTCGACCCGCTGGCCTTCCGCCCCGACTCGATCCTCGGCTGCCCCGGCCTCTTCAACGCCTACCGGGCGGGTCGGGTCACCATCGCCAACGCCATCGGCACGGGCATCGCGGATGATAAGGCGATCTACCCCTATGTCCCGACCATGATCCGCTTCTACTTGGCCGAGGAGCCGATCCTCGCTAACGTGCCCACCTACCAGCCCCTCGACCCCACCGAGCGCGCCTATATCCTTGAGAACCTGGACAAGCTCGTCGTCAAGTCCGTCAACGAGGCGGGCGGCTACGGTATGCTCATCGGACCCCACGCTACGACTGAGGAACGGGCTACCTTCGCAGACAAGCTACGCGCCCACCCGCGCAACTTCATCGCGCAGCCGACACTAGCGCTCAGTCGCCACCCCACTTTCGCTGAGGGCCGCTTCGAGGGCCGCCACATAGACCTGCGCCCATACATCCTCTTCGGCAAACACATCACCGTTGTACCGGGCGGTCTGACGCGCGTCGCTCTCCGCCGTGGCTCGCTCGTCGTCAACTCGTCGCAGGGCGGCGGCAGCAAAGATACCTGGGTCCTGGATGAATAAGGGGGAAAACGCTATGCTCAGCCGCGTCGCCGAGTCGCTCTACTGGATGTCCCGCTACCTGGAACGCGCCGAAGACATGACGCGCATCATCGCCGTCACCTTCCAGGCCAGCCTGGATGCGCCCACCGCCAACGAGGCGCAGTCGTGGGCCAGGGTCATCTCGACCATTGGGGACCACACCCAATTCGCCGCCGCTTTCGACAAGTACAACGCGGCGACGGTAACGGAATTCTTGACCCGCCACCCCGCCAACCCGAATACGATCTTCGCCTGTATTCAGCGTGCCCGCGAGAACGCCCGCGCGGTGCGCGAGCAAATCAGCCGCGAGATGTGGGAGCAGGTCAACCGTCTCTACCACCTGGTGCGCGGCGCGGATCTCCAGGCGGTCGTCCGCAATCCATATGATTTCTTCAGCGAAGTCCGTAACGGCTCTCACCTGTTTCAGGGCGTCACCGACGCGACCATGACCCACGGCGAGGGGTGGTACTTCATCCAGGTCGGCAAATATCTGGAACGGGCCGATAAGACGGCGCGAATCCTGGATGTCCAGTACAATGCCATCGTGGATGAGAGTGGGCTGGATGCCATCCTGGCCGACACGGTGCAGTGGGTGGCCTTGCTCCGTTCGTGTAGCGCGTTCGAGCCGTATCGCCGCTCCCATTCGGAGCTGCACGCCTGGCGCGTGGCCGACTTCTTGCTCTTAGACCGCGCCTTCCCCCGCAGCGTCTTGTTCTGCCTGGAACAGACGCGCCGTGCCCTGGCGCTGATCTCTGGTCACCCCTTGGAACGGCCGGGCAACGCGGCGGAACGGGCGCTGGGGCGGTTATATGCCGACCTGACCTATCTCGATCTCCGCGACGCCCTCGGCAACCTGCATGGCTATCTCGATGAACTGATTCCCAGGCTCGCCCATCTCGGCGACGCCATCACCCAGAGCTACTTTACCATTACCGCGCTGCCCCCCGCGCCGTCTACTGACCGCTACCGGGCCACACAGCAGCAGCAACAACAATAACGACACTACCGACCACTACCAATGAAACTACATGTCAAGCACGAAACCGTCTTTACTTATGACGGTCTGATCCGCGAGCAGATTGGCGAAGCGCGTGTCCAGCCCCGCAACGAGGCGGGCCAGCGGCTGCAAACCTTCAGGCTGAGCATCGAGCCGCAGACCCCGCTTAATATTGTGAGTGATCGCTTTGGGAATGTGGTACATTGCTACAGCGTTCTACCCGAGCACAATCGCCTGGTCGTGACGGGCACGAGTGTTGTCGAGACTAGCCCAAATCCCCTCATCCCCTCACCGCCGCTCACCTTTGTTCAGCGCCATGAATTTCTCTCCCCCAGCCAGTATGCGCCTTGTACGCCGGAATTGGCGCGCTTCGCCGGGGACCATGCGGGCGACGGCTCCGTCGAAGCGCGGGCCAAGGCGCTTATGACCGCTATCTATGATACGTGTGAGTACGAGCCGGGCAGCACCGACATCTCCACGACCGCCGATGCTGTCCTCGCTGGCCGGCGTGGCGTCTGCCAGGACTTCGCCCACTTACATATTGCCCTGTGTCGGTGTGTCGGCCTGCCGACGCGCTATGTCAGCGGCTACCTGCGTGACCCCGCCGCCCGTCCCAATGCCGTTCTCGCCTCCCATGCCTGGACCGAGGTGTTCCTGGCCGGCCAGGGCTGGCTGGGACTGGATCCCACGCACAATCAGGCGACGACCGAGGACTATGTGCGCGTGGCTGTGGGCCGCGACTATGCCGATGCGACGCCGGTGCGGGGTGTCTTCAAAGGCGACGCGAAGGAGACGATGGAAGTCCATGTGCGTGTCAGTGAGGCGAGGTCATAGCCCTCATCCCTATAAAGATTTATCAGGTTGGCGTCGTGAAAAGAGACGGAGGGGCTTTCGCCCCTCCGTCCTTCGTCTTGCCCTTGGTCCTTCGTCAGCCTACGGCAGCTTGAGTACCTGCCCCACCTGAATCAGGTTCGGGTCGGCGCCGATGACCCCTCGGTTGGCGTCGTAGATGTCGCGCCAGCGGGTCGCGTTGCCATAGACCCTGGCCGCGATGCCAGAGAGGGTGTCGCCGGCCTGGACGGTGTGCGTGCCACCCGTCGCCGTCGCGCTGCCCCCACTCGTCGTAGTCGCTGCCGCTACGCTGCCTTTCATCCGCCCGTCCAGCCGCGCCGAGATCGGGCTGCTGGTCTTGATGGTGTCAATGATGACGTCATTGACGACCAGGTTAGTGCTCGTCTTGTTCGCCGCCTTGTCGAACAGCGGCTTGTAGGTAGCGTTGACGTTGGCCTGGAAGTCGGTCGTCGTGACCTTGTACGTCTTGGCGTCGTCCAGGGCTTCGTAGCCCTTGGCCTCGTCCGTCGGGTCCTTGAGAATCTGGATGTTCTCGGCCTTACCGTTGCGCATGGTGTAGCGCGCGCCCGACACCTGGGAGAAGTTGTCGGTGGTGAGCTTGCCGACACTCGTATTGAGCAGGTCACGTACCAGAGCGCCGGTCATGTCCACCGTCAGCATCACATTGCGGTAGGGCAGCGCGGCCTGGTAGTCCTCCATCAGGATGTCGCCCGGCGCGATGGAGGCGCGGAAGCTGCTCGACGTGGACAGGGCCAGGTGCGCGCCGATCTTGCGGCGCAGGGTGTCCATGACGAAGTTGGCGAGCACCGTTTCGTCGGTGTAGATGTTCTCGTTGGACAGTTCCACCGCCGCCGCGCCGATCTTCTGGAACTTGGGCGCGAAGAAGGGGTCGGCCATGAGCGCCTTCTGCCGCGCCTCGACGCCGGCCTTGACATCCGGCGCTTCGGGAATCGACTCGTCCATCTTGACCAGGCCGCCTGTCACCGACATCAGCCGTCCGTTGTTGAAGGTCAACTGCACCCGGCTGAGGTAGGTCAGATACTGGAAGGGCGAGATGAACCAGGTGTTCGTGCCGGGCAGGCGGCCTAGTTCCTCCTTGCGGTGGCTATGCGTGCCGAGAATCAGGTCAATGCCAGGCACGGCCTTCGCCAACTCGACGTCCTCCTCGTAGTCGCGGTGACCGATCTCGATGACCGCGTTGACTTTCTCCTCCTCACGCAAGCGCCGCACAATCTCCTTCGCCACCGGCACGCCGTCAATGAACTTGGTATCGGCGGGCAAGTTCGTCGCGCGAATCAGGCTGGGGTAGCTGGCCCCAGCGATGGCGAACACGCCGAGCCTGACCCCGCCGCGTTCCACAATCAGGTAGGGCTTGCCGTTGACCTGGAAATAGGGTTCGTTGGTCGAGGCTTTGACGAAGTTGGCGCTCAACAGCGGATAGGCCGCCTTGGCCTGGCACTGCTGGAACAGGCCTGGGCCGTAGTCGAACTCGTGGTTGCCGAGGGCCATGGCCTCGATCAGACCGTTGAACCAGTCCCACTCGGTGCACAAGTACTTGTCCGACCACGACGGCTGGCCGACGTTCATCGTGTCGCCGCCGCTGAAGGCAACGGTGTTGGGGTCGGTGAGGACCTGGCTGCGGAGGTAGCCAATGGTACGGGCGATGCCGGCCTGGTTGGCCTTGCCCTCACTGTAGAAGGGGACCGCGTGGCTGTGGTAGTCCGAGAAATGGAGGATGGTGATGGTAGTGGTACCGCCCTGCGCCTGGGCGAGGCCGCCGGTGAGGAGCAGCGTGAGCAGGAGCAGGATACCCGCGAGACTGAAGCGTTGCATGGGGGAACCTCCTATAAGTAGGCGTGATGCGAGGTAGGCGTGACGCGGCCCAATTATAGCAGGGGGTGCGACGGGAAAGCCAGCGTGAACAGTGGTCCAGATGAAACAAAGCGAGGAGCGGCGAGACAGTATAGGCAAGACAGCTATAGAGGGGGCTAACATGAACGAGACGCGCCATCAAGGTATTCCTACCACCACTGCCATCGATCACTTTGGCTATGTCGTGCCGAACATGGAGCAGGCGATTGGCTTCTTCACTGAGGCGCTGGGGTTTGAGCTATTGTCGCTGGACGGGCCGTTTACTGACGACGGCGACCGCGTGGCCCGCTGGTGGGGCGTCCACCCGAGGGCGGCGGGGCGCTTCGCCTACCTGCGCTATGGCGCGGCGGTGGTGGAACTCACGGAGTGGCAGACGCCCGACCAGAACACCTACGTTCCGTCGAACAGCGACCTGGGCGGCCGGCACTTCGCCATCGCCGTCACCGACCTGGACGCGGCGACGACTTATCTCAAGGCCCAGCCGGGCGTCATGGTCTTCGACCGCAGCGAGTGGGGCTTTGTCTACTTCACCACGCCCTGGGGCATGACCCTCCAAATTGTGCCGGCGACGAGATAAGCGACAATCGCTGGTCATGGAGGGTAAAGTGGAGTATAATCCAGACAGGATAGGTGGATCAGGAGATGGCTGCTATGGAACAACAGAAGACTTTAGTACTCGATGACCAGGGGCGGATTGTGGTTCCCCAGGTAATCAAGGAGCGCCTCGGCCTAACTCCGGGGATGACGCTTGTCGTGGAGGCGGGCGACAGTGGCGATGTCAGGCTGCGCCGTGAAGAAGAGCCTCGGCTTGTCAAAGAGGGGAATATATGGGTGGTAGATGGTGAACCACTGGAGGATCTGATTGAGTTTACCAGCCGAGAACGCGAGCGAAGGCATGCAGAACTGTTGAAGCGGGTCGGGCTGTGAGGATTCTCCTCGATACCTCGGTCCTGGTTCCCTCGTTAGTTCGGTCCCATCCCTTTCATAGCCAGGCGGCCCCCTGGCTGAACAAAGTCATTGGCGGTCCCGATACTGGCCTTGTGGCAGCTCACTCGCTTGCTGAAGTCTACGCGACCTTGACCACGCTTCCAATCAAGCCTAGCCTATCGCCCGCTACTGTTCGACAGCTTGTCCGTCTCAACATCAGAGATGTGCTTGAGGTAGTCTTTTTATCCGATGACGATTACGTTACAGTTATCGAGCATCTGTCTCATAACAACATTACAGGCGGGGCCACCTACGACGCGCTGATTGTGTTCGCGGCGATTAAGGCAGGCGCTGACCAGATAGTGACGTATAATCTTCGCCACTTTCGCCGAGTGTTCCCGGCCTACGCACATCTCATCACGGCTCCGTAGGCGCAATCCCCAGCCCGGCCTCAATGTGGTCCAGCGAGTAAACGGCCCCTGCCTGGCGGTAGCCGCCCTGGAATGGCTCCTCGGCTAGCAGCATCGGCGTGTCGAGGTCAATGTAGCGGAAGCCGCCCAGCCCGGCGGCGATATGCGCCGAGCACTCACGCCAGCTTCGTCCCAATCATCCCCCGATCATTAGCCCCAGGTGCGCCGCCCGCGCCACCGCCGCGATGTCCAACGCTTCAGCCCTGACTTCATCAGCTTGATATTGACCACATGCGCCGCGCCTTCCTGAGCGATGCGGAGCGCGTCGTTGGCGGTGCGGCACGTCTCGTCGGCGGCGACGGGCACCGGGCTGCGCTGCGTCACCAGCCGCATGCCAGCCCAGTCGGTTTCGGCGCAGGGCTGCTCGAACAGGACAGGCTGAATGCCGTGGCGGTCCAGGCGGTCGAGGACGCGCAGGGCCTCACTGGCGGTGTAGCCGGCGTTGGCGTCGAGAATCAGGTCACACGCTGGGAACCCCTCACGGATGGCGTGCAGGCGGGCGAGGTCGTCGTCGAGGCGCTGGCTTTGGTCTTGACGACGTGAATGCCGCGCCGCTGAATATCGGCCGCCAGACGGCGGGCGTCGTTCGGCGGTACGATGGGCACCGTCATGTCGGTCTCGACACGGTCGCTCGCCCCGCCGAGGAACTGGTAGAGGGGGACACCCCAGGCGCGGGTCAGCGCGTCGAGGAGGGCCATCTCCAGGCCCGCCCGCGCCGCCGTCTGGATGTGGAACACCCCTTTGACCGTCTGAGCGATTCGGCGCAGGCGCGTGGCATCCTGCCCGACGACCAGATCTCGGCATGTCGCCAGCGCCGCCAGGATGGTCGCCTGGTTCTCGCCGTTGATGGCCTCGAAGGGCGCCGCCTCGCCATAGCCGACGACGCCGTTCGCCAGCGTCACGCGGACGAGTACATTGCGGACCGCGTCCATTCGTCCGCTAGCAATCACAAAGGGTTCGTGGAGGCGTTGAGACGGCGTGGCGTCGCAGTGGTGAAGTCAGGAGGCGTAAACCATTCGACTGTCACTCTGAGCGACGATCTCTGGATGCTTACCTGAGTAGGGCACAGGTCGCTTCCAGCATGACAGGTTCATAGGAAGAGCGAAGACCCTAAAGGTTTCCGAAACCTTTAGGGTCTGTACATGTTTGCGGTTACGCTGTTAGCTCGCGGCGGACGTTCTGCTCGATAAAGGCGACAATGTCCTGGGTCGAGGTGCCAGGGCCGAAGATGGCCGAGATGCCCATTCCCTTGAGGGCCGCCATGTCCTCGTCTGGGATAATGCCGCCCGCCACAACCAGGACATCGTTCATCCCGTTCTGATGCAGCAGTTCCACGATGCGCGGGAACAGCGCCATATGCGCGCCCGACAGGATGGACAGCCCCACCACGTCCACGTCCTCCTGGAGCGCGGCCTCCGCAATCATTTCGGGCGTCTGGCGGATGCCCGTATAAATCACTTCCATACCGGCGTCGCGCAACGCGCGGGCGACCACTTTGGCCCCCCGGTCGTGGCCGTCCAGACCCGGCTTCGCCACCAGCACACGAATTTTGCGATCCATAATGTCCTCCACCACTCAATCTGGAGTGGCAAGCAGGATTATACCGCCGGTGGGACGCGAACGCCAAACCACGATGAGGCCCATTTGGCTGACGACCAGAGGAAGGTTAAAATTCAGAGGAGAGAGGCAGGGGGGATGCTCTATGAGGGCGAGGGTAGCCACAGGGGGCTACCCCTACGTCCGGGACGGTTTCAGGAGGATGTATGCGTGTCTGGGTCATTCTCATCATCATCGCGGCGCTCCTGGCTGGCTGCCAGGTCGGTGGTGACACGTCGAAGGCCACGGCTGTCCCGCCCACGCCCGAGGCGAATACGGGCAGCGCGGCGCGGGTGACGCCGACGCCCTTCCCGACGGCCAACCTGCCGCCGGTCCAGTCGCCGGCCTGGGCGCGCAATGCCGTGATGTACCAGATTTTTGTGCGCAGCTTCTACGACTCCAACGGCGACGGCATGGGCGACCTGAACGGCATCACGCAGAAGCTCGACTACCTCAAAGACCTGGGTGTGACCGTGATCTGGCTGACGCCCATCTTCGAGTCGCCGTCGTACCACGGCTATGACACGACCGACTACTACACGATCCAGCCTGAGTTCGGTAAGCGTGAGGACCTGGGTCGCCTCGTCGCGGAGGCCCACAAGCGCGACATCCGCGTCCTGCTGGACTACGTGGTCGCGCATACCTCCAACCAGCACCCCTACTTCAAGGACGCCTTCGGCAACCCCGCTTCCAAGTACAGCGAGTTCTACCGCTGGACCAACGACCAGCACACGACCTACGAGGGCTTCGCCAATCTCAAGGAGATGCCGACCCTCAACCACAAGAGCGAGGCCGTCCAGAAGTACCTGATTGACATCGCCAAGTACTGGCTCGACCTCGATGGGGATGGCGACTACAAGGATGGGGTGGATGGCTTCCGGGCCGACTACGTGCTGAACGCGCCGCATGAGTTCTGGAAGCGGCTGCGCCAGGAGATCAAGGCCGTCAACCCGGACGCGCTGCTGCTGGCCGAGGCGTGGCAGGGCAACGTACGCCAGATTGAGCCGTACCTGGAGGACCAGTTCGACGCCGTATTCGACTTCCCGTTGTATGGCTCGCTCCAGGGCAGCCCGGACAAGGTGGGCGACGGCGTGCTGCCGGGCGCGGCCAACCCTGGCATGATGGCGATAGACCTGGTCGCGCCGACGCTGTTCTACCCGCCGGGCGCGATTAGCGTCGGCTTCATCAACAACCACGACACCAACCGTGCCATGAGCGACTTCAAGGGCGACGTAGCCCGCGCCAAGACAGCGGCCACCTTCCTGATGACCGCGCCCGACACGCCGATTGTCTATTACGGTGAGGAGATTGGCATGCAGGGCGTCAAAGGCCCGGAAGGGGTGTGGGACATTACCCGCCGCGAGCCGATGGACTGGTACGCGGCCGAGGCCGGGCCGGGCATGACCACCTGGTGGAAAGAGGCGAGCCGCAACAACAAGGCGGCCGACGGCGTGTCAGTGGAGGAGGAGCAGGGCAAGACCGACTCGCTGCTGGAACACTACCGGACGCTCATCAAGCTGCGCCGTAACAGCCAGGCGCTCCAGTCGGGGCGGGTCGAACCCATCAAGGTGACGGACAACGACCGAGTGTTCGCCTTTGTGCGCCGCACCGATACGGAGGCCGTGCTGACGATCCTCAACTTTGGGAACGACCCGGCCAAGCTCACCCTCGACTTGAGCGAGACGGGCCTGACGGCGTCCGCCTACGCCGCCACCGACGCGCTCACGGGCAAGGCGGTGGGCGACCTCAAGCCGCCGTCCTACGATGTGCAGTTACCGGCCGCCGGTGGGCAGGTGCTCATGTTGAAGGCGAAGTGAGCGCGCCAGGGGCTAAAGCCTCCTGGCTAGATGTGGAAGCCCAAGGGGCTAAGGGGCAGCCTCCGAAGGAGGCTTGCATATATAGCCTGTCCGCTTTAGCGGCAGGCGGGAGCAGTCACCGGGTGCTTCCTTCTTCCTGCCAACGACTTCCCAACTCTGCCAACACCTGTCTCAGGTCCGGTGGCAAGGGGGCGGTGAACTGGACGCGCTCGCCACTGCTCGGTAGGTTGAAGGCCAGCCGCCAGGCGTGGAGAAACTGGCGGGCCAGGGCGAGGCGCTGTTTGCGGTGGCCGTAGACGCGGTCGCCGACAATGGGGTAGCCGAGCGACGCCAGGTGAACGCGAAT
>JAHCIP010000192.1 GCA_026129165.1 Anaerolineae bacterium | reverse complement strand
GAGAAGCCCGATAACCTGCAACCTTCAACTTGTAACCTGCAACCCCTTACTTGGGCATGGCCTTCAAGGCGTTGTAGGCCGGGCGGGGCGTCCCATCGGGGTTGGTGATGCACCACCAGTACTGCTCGTTCTCGGGCTTCCAGTCCGGGTCACAGATGTAGATGAGGCTCATGACCCCCATCCACGGCTGATAGTTCTGCTTGGCGTACTGGTAGGCCCGCACCAAGTAGTCGGCCTTTTGCTCTTCAGTCACCGCGTGCCAGGCATAGTCCGGGTGGATCTGGTCCGACGTCCAGCCAAACTCCAGGACGGCGACCTGCTTATTCGTGTCGCCGTACTTCTCCATGATCTTGCGCAGGTCCTCGACGCGGCGGAAGGTGAAGAAGCGCTCGCCGCCATACTTGGCCTTATCAGCCGCCGCCTCGGCGGGCGAGACCTCGGGCGCCGCCTTGAAGCCTGCCGCGTGCACCCCCATCAGGTCAAAGTAGCCGTCGCTCTTGCCCCCCATCGCCTGGTACAACTGGTCCAAGAAGACGTCGTCGGGCATGGCCTGCTCGTTGTTGGTACCCGTCGGCGACATGCCCGCGCTGATGACGAGAGCGTCGGGGTCGGCGGCCTTGATGGCCGTGTAGGCCGTCTTGAGCATCTGGGCGTACTGCTGCGGGCTGGGCCGCTGGTCGCACCACTCGCGGGCCAGGTTCGGCTCGTTCCAGATCTGGTAGGCGCGGATGCGTCCCTTGTAGCGCGTCGCCACAGCGGTCAGGAAATCGGCAAAGTCCTGCATGTTGGTCGGCGGCCCCATCATCGAGCAGCCCTGCCGCGCCCACTCCGGCTGGTGGTCCACGCGAATTAGCAGGTCCAGCCCGCCGTACTCGTTAGACTTATAGACGATGTGATCGGTGTGCGACCAGTCGAACTTGCCCTTGCTTAGCTCAATGTCACGCCAGCCAAAGCCCTGCTTGATCCAGGTAAAGCCCATCTCCTTGACCTTGAGCATATCGCGCTCGGCCAGTTCGGGCCGCCACCACAGGAACGCCTGCACGCCGTACTCCGGCGTGTTTAGCCGCCCCGTCTTGCGCGGGGGCGGTGGGGGCAAGGTCGCCGTCGGGGCTGGCCCCTCAGTCGGCTTGGGCGTCCGCGTCGGCTTAGGCGTCTCCGTCGGCTCAACCGACGGCGCGGCCGTGGGCTGGGCGGGGGGTTGGGCCGTGGGCTGCGCTTGCGCTGGCGCCGTCGGCTGGGGGGTGGGGTTGATCACGGCCACCGGGGCCTTGGTCGGCGTGGCGGTGGGCTGGGGTGGTGTCGCCCCCCCGCACCCCGTCAACGCGGTCAGGCTCGCCAGGCAGACGACCAGTAGTGTCAGACGATGCAATCTTGAAATCACGCCTCGCTCCTCATCACACAATTGTCGAGACTCCTCGTGATAAGGACGTGATTGTATCATAAAGCGTTCCCCGCGCCAACTTTGCACTCTCGGCCAGGGCAGTCTATAATCCCCACGAGGACTCTTGCGTGAGAGTTTCGTCGGAGGTCGCTTTATGTCTGCTATTTTACTGGTTGAGGATAACCAGGCAATCCGCGAACTCATCGGCATGATGCTGGACGATGAAGGGTTGCGCGTCATTGAGGCTGGCTCCGGCCACCAGGCCCTCACCCATGCCCATGGCGCCTTACCTGATCTCGTTATCACCGACTGGACATTACCCGACCTGAGCGGCGTAGACTTGGTGCGCCGTCTGCGGGCCACGCTGCGACCCAAGACCCCCATTCTCGTCCTGTCGGGCGCACTGGACGCCTCCTCGGCTGTAGAGGTCGGGGCGACCGCCTACCTCCCCAAACCCTTCGAGCCGGACGAACTGATCGGCTGCGTGCGCCGCCTGCTGGCCCAGGGGTAGAGGCTTGCCAATCCAGAACCTTTGTGCTATCATTGAGAACACTATCCACAGCGACGAACAGACTGATGGCGAGAGTATCCCCGCCTCCTCTCGTCAGTTGTCTATTTTTCTTTAGAAAGGTACTTCAGGATGTCTCGACTTCCATGGAGCCTGTTGGCTCTGCTCTTGCTCACGCTATCGGTGGCGGGATGCAATACCGGTCAAAGCTCAACCCCCACCCCTCAGACGCTGCCCCCCGCTCTGAGCCAGGGGCAAGGAGTGACGCCGCCAGCGGCTAATGCGCCCGGCGCGACGGCGAAACCGTCCACCCAGGGCGGCGGCCAGGCGCCTGCCACGCAGCCCACAGCAGCCGCCAAGGGCCAGGCGCCCGCCCAGGGCGGCCAGGCGCCGTCGGCGGCTACCAAGGGGGATGGAACCATCGCGGCGGTGGTCAACGGCGAGCCAATTAGCCTGGCCGACTACCAGCGGGAGGCGACGCAGGCGCGTAGCTTCCTGATGAGTGACCCCAAGTTCAGCGCCAATACAGCCGAAGGCCAGCAGGCGCTCCAGACCATCAACAACCAGGTACTCGAAAGCCTGATTGGCGAAGCCCTGATTCGCCAGTATGCCCAAAAGAACAACATCACCGTCACGGATGCCGAACTGAACCAATCGCTCGATGCGCTGATCAAGGATATGGGCGGAGCGCAGGAGTTCGAGAAGGCGCTCGCGGCGCGGGGACTGACCCGCGAGATGTTCACCACCACCCAACGCACCCAATTGCTTGGCAATAAGGTCCGTGATGCCGTTACGACAGATGTACCCCAGACCATGGAACAAGTCCACGCCCGCCATATTCTGGTCCAGACGCCCGACCAGGCCGCCCAGGTGCTGAACCGCCTCAACAAAGGCGAAGACTTTGCCAAGGTCGCGCGTGAGGTGTCGCAAGACCCAAGCACGGCCAGCGCGGGCGGCGATCTGGGTTGGTTCCCACGGGGGCTGATGGTACCGGAATTCGAGCAGGCGGCCTTCAATCTCAAGCCGCGTGAGCTTAGCCCGGCCATCCAGACCCAATTCGGCTATCACATCATCCAGGTCCTCGAAAAGGACGCTAACCGCAAGCTGCCCGACGAACGTTGGCAGGAGCTGCGTCAGATGAAGTTCCAGGATTGGCTGGAAGACCAGCGCGACGCGGCCAAAATCGAGAGGTTTGTCCAGTAATGGAAATCACATGGTTTGGTTATAGCGCCTTCCGCGTCCGCACGCGGGACGGCTTTGTCGTTCAAGACCCCTATTCGGGTAAGGCCCTCGGCCTCGCCAGCATGCCGCGCACTACCGCCGATATTGTCACCATCAGCCACGACCACAGCGGCCACAACAACGTGGACGCGGTCAAGGGCGACCCGTACATCATCCGAGGCCCCGGCGAGTACGAAGTCAAAGGGATGTTCATCTTCGGCATCCCCACCCATCACGACGGCAAGAAGGGGGCCATCCACGGCGCCAACACAGTCTACGTGCTGGACGCCGAAGACCTGCGTGTGTGCCACCTGGGCGACCTGGGCCACATCCCGAACCAGAGCCAGGCGGAGGCCATTGGCCCGATTGACGTGTTGATGATTCCCGTCGGCGATGGCGCAGCCCTCAACGCGACACAAGCTGTGGAGGTCATCAACCTCCTCGACCCGCGCTTCGTCATTCCCATGCACTATCGTCTCGAAGGAGAGCCGACCAAGCTCGACACGCTGGATAAGTTTCTCAGGGCGATGGGGGTGGAGAGCAAAGACGTCAGCCACCTGGAGGTCCTCAAGCTTCAGAAGAAGGATATTCCCGAAGAAGGCACGCAGTTGATTATCCTAGAGGCGAAGCGGTAGGGTCGCGTTCTCCGCGCCAGGGCAGGGAGACCCTGCCCCTACTGTTACCTCTTCCTACGTCTTCCTATATCTTCCTATGTCTTCCTACGAGTCTTCCCATGAGCCAGTACCGCTTTCCGCAAGCCGTCGTTGACGCCCTGGCCGTGCTCGACCAGACGGCCCTCGGCCACGCCTGGGCCGAATACCTACGCGGCAGCCGCATCCAGGTCGTGTTCAACGACGCCCTCGGCGGGCCGGGGGGAACGGTCTGGCTCGGCTGGCGCATCTTCTTCCCGACCTCCATGCGCTACTATCTGGAGCCGGACCGGCTGGTGCATGAACTGGTCCACACCACCCAGGGGCCTTACCTGTTCGGGACGCTCGAAAACGAACGCGGCGCCTACCTGGTCCAGTACCGCTACCTGGCTGAAGCCACCGACCGCGCCGACCACCGCGAGTGGTACATGGGCATCGTCAACAAGCTCATGCGCCCCTCGGATGAGGCCTACGACTTTATTCGCCAGCAAGGCCCCTACTACAAGACCTTCCCAGCCCAGCACCCCAAACTGTGGCAGGTGCGTCAGTGGTGGCCTGAGATTCGCTACGCCTTTAGTGTGGCCGGCTCCCGCACGCGTGGCAATGTGAAAGCAGGATAGTTCTATGACTCTAAAGCGCGAACCCATCATTGAGATGGCCGAGGAAGCCGTCATCACAGTGCGAGTATCGGCTCATACTCTGTCGTCACTCCAGGCCCTGGCGGAGCAACTCGGCGTTGCGTTGGAAGACCTGGCACGGCTAGCCATTGAAGACTTCCTTGAACCGCCCGATGACCACTTTCAAGACTTCATGGACTATCTTTTGGCTAAGAACCAGGAACTGTACCGTCGCCTCGCCTGATGCGCTACCTCACTCGGAAACAAGCCATCACCCTCTACCTGAACATGATGGCGCAGACGGGCGGCTCGGCCGGCATCCGCGATTTAGGCGCGTTGGAAGCGGCCCTGGCGCAGCCGCACATGACGTTTGGTGGGGAGGACTTATACCCAACGCTGGCGGAGAAGGCGGCGGCGCTCGGCTTCTCCCTGGTCATGAATCATCCCTTCGTGGATGGCAACAAACGGGCCGGGCAGTTGATGATGGAACAGTTCCTGGCCCTCAATGGGTATGAGATGGACAGCCCCGTCGACGAGCAAGAGAGGGTCATCCTACGATTGGCGGCAGGCGAGGTGAGGCCGCGAGGCGTGGGCAGCGTGGCTGGCGGCGCATCTCAAACCTGTACAGGGCTATGATGAGCGCTAGTCTTGATCAGTGGAAACAGTGGGCCAGGGCGCTTAAGACCGAGGTCTACGCCCTCTACCTGGCCTACCGCGACCCGCGCGTGCCGTGGTACGCCCGCCTCTTCGCCGCCTGTGTCGTGGGCTATGCCTTCAGCCCAATAGACCTGATCCCCGACCCGATTCCGGTCCTGGGCTACCTGGACGACCTCGTGCTGGTACCACTAGGCGTCGCTCTGACGCTGCGGCTCATCCCCGCCGAGGTGATGGCCGAGAACCGCGCCAAAGCGGAAGCAATCATGCGCCAGGGCAAGCCGGTCAACCGGGTCGCCGCCGCTGTGATTATCGCCATCTGGCTCCTCTTGGCCGCGCTCGTCGTCGTCTGGCTAGCGCGTCTGGCATCCCCGTAGGGGCAGGCCCCCGTGCCTGCCCTGAGCCATGTTCGTGCCTGCCCAGGGCGAACACAGGGGTTCATCCCTACCGGACCTATTGAAGGCGGGGGCATCCACCTATGATCTACTCGAATCATTTTGAGCAACTGGTGGCCGAGGCGCTGGACAGCATCCCCGCCGATTTCCAGCCCTATCTCGAAAACGTCGCGGTCGTCATCGAGCCGTGGCCGACCCACTACCAGCTCTCCCGCGTGGGCGTACGCGCGGGCGGCCTCCTGCTCGGCCTGTACGAGGGCATCCCCCGGCCGCGCCGGCCAGCGTCCCTGTCTCTCGTCCCGCCCGACAAGATCACCATTTTCCAGGGCTGCATCGAACTGCTCTACCCCGACACCTTCCCCGACCGCAACGCCGCCATCCGCGAGCGGGTGCGGCGCGTGGTCCTCCACGAAGTCGCCCACCACTTCGGCTTTGGGGAAGAGCGCCTCCGCGAACTGGGCCTCGGCTGACCCCCAATGAATTTCATCCGCCTGCCCAAGGTCGAACTCCACCTCCACCTTGACTGCTCGCTCAGCTACGCGGTCGTCGCCCAGCTCGCGCCGTCGGTCACGCTGGACGAGTACCGCGCCCGCTTCATCGCCCCGGCTAAATGCACCAGCCTGGCCGACTTCCTCACCCGCCCGCCACAGTCTATCGCCCTGATGCAGACCGAGGCGCAACTGCGCCTCATCACCCAGGACCTATTCGAGCAACTCGAACAGGACGGCGTGGTCTACGCCGAGCTTCGCTTCGCGCCACTGCTGCACACCGAGGCCGGCCTGGCGCCCCACGACGTCGTTGCTGCTGTCGAAGCGGCCACCGCCGAAGCCGTCCAACGCACAGGCATCGAAGGCCGGCTCATCCTGTGTACGTTACGCCACTTCTCGACGGAGCAGAGCCTGACGACCGTTAAGCTCGTCGAGCAGTTCAAAGGAACGACCGTCGCGGGCTTTGACATCGCCGCCGACGAGGCCGGCTTCCCCATTGACGCCCACATCGCCGCCTTCCGCTACGCCCATGCCGCCGGCCTGCCCTGCACCGCCCACGCTGGCGAGGCCCGGGGACCCGACAGCGTGTGGGAAACGCTTCAATACTTCGGGCCGTCGCGGCTCGGTCACGGCGTTCGCAGCATCGAAGACCCGGCCCTGCTGGCTCACCTGCGCCGCCACGGGGTCCACCTGGAGGTGTGTCCAACCTCCAACATCCAGACCAATGTCTACGCCGACTATCCGGACCACCCCATTGACCGGCTGTATCAGGCGGGCCTGTCCGTCGGCATCAACACTGACGCACGCACCGTCACCGACATCACCCTAACCCAGGAGTACGAGAAGCTGCACGCCGTCTTCGGCTGGCAGCCCCACCACTTCCTGCGCTGCAACCTGGCCGCGCTCCAGGCGGCATTTGTACCTGAGTCCCTGAAACAGAGGCTAACCGATCGGGTGATAGAGGGATACCGAGAGGTTGTCTAAAGTGGCGCGGGCCTAAAGACCCGCGCTGGACAGGCGAAGCCCGAAGGGCTTTGTCTGAGTAGACCAGGGCTTTAGCCCTGGACGCATGATTGACAGTTATGAAACACCGACGCTCCCTTCCTCGTCGTGCTGCCCGCCGCGTGGCAACCCGCGACCACTTCGACCATCTTGTCGAAGAAACCCTGGCGAGCCTGCCCGCCTCCCTGCAACCCTATCTTGACCGGGTCGCCATCACCGTCGAAGACTGGCCCGACCCGGCTGAACTGGACGAGATGGGCGTCCCGCCGGACGAGACCCTCTACGGCCTCCAGCGCGGTCCGACTCTTGGCTACGACGGCAGCCTGATGGCCCCGCCCGTCATCGTCATCTATCGCGGCCCCATCCTGGCCGACTACACCGCCGACGCCGACATTCGGCGCGAGGTGCGCACCACCGTCCTCCACGAAATAGGCCACTTCTTTGGGTTGACCGAGGCCGACCTTGACCGCCTCGGTCTAGCTTGACCCCATGCTTACCCTCAACTCGGCTGACACTTACACCCTGACCACGCTGCCCAACGGCCTGCGCGTCTTCACCGTCCCCCTACCCGACCGCTACTCCGTCGCCATCGCCGTCTACCTCGGCGTCGGCTCGCGCTACGAGACGGCCGAGACGGCCGGCGTGTCCCACTTCCTGGAGCACATGCTGTTCAAGGGGAGCCAGCGCTACCCCACGCCCGACAAGATTAGCCTGGCCGTCGAAGGCGTCGGCGGCTCGCTGGACGGCTTCACCACCTACGCCCGTACCGCCTATACCGCCCGTGTCCCCGCCGCCCACTACATCACGGCCCTGGATGTCCTGGCCGATATGCTGCGCCATCCGCGACTCCGCGTCGCCGATGTCGCCAAAGAGCGCAAGGTGATCCAGGAAGAGTTATCTATGGTGGCCGACGAGCCGGAAAGCTGGCTGGCGCTCCTGGCCGACGAACTCATGTTTGGCGACCACCCCCTCGGCCGTCCGGTGCATGGGACCGCGGCCAGCCTGCGTGCCATGCGCCCGGCCACGCTCCAGGCGCATCTAGATGCCTTCTACCGCCCGAACAACACCGTCATCGCCCTGGCCGGCGCGTTCGACCCGGCCCAGGCCCTCGACCAGGTCGCGGCCCGGCTGGGCGACTGGACGCCCGGCCCGCCCCCCGACTTCCTCCCCGCCCCCGCCCTCCCGCCCGGCCCGCGCGTCCGCCTCGGCGCTCGCCGCATGGAGCAGGCCCACCTGCGCCTGACCGTCCCCGGCCTGTCCATGTTTGACCCCGACCGCCACACCCTGCAGGTCCTCAGCGCGCTCCTCGGCGACGGCATGAGTTCGCGGCTGTTCCTCGACCTACGCGAACGCTCGGCGTTGGCCTATCATGTCTACAGCGACGACGGCTACGAGCACGACACCGGCGCACTCATTCTCTACGCCGCTGTGGACCCATCCCGCGCCACGCGAGCCGTCCGCGTCCTGCTCGGCCACCTGTGGCGGCTCCGCGACGAGCCGGTCACCGCCGCCGAGTTGGCAAAGACGAAAGAATATATTAAGGGTGGCCTGCTGCTCAGCCTGGAGGATACAGCCGAGATTGCCGACTCCCTCGCCAGTCAGGCCGTCGTCCGTGAGGAGATCCTCACCGCGGCTGACCTGGTCGAGCGCATCGAACACGTGACCGCCAGCGACATCCAACGCGTGGCCCGCCGCTTGCTGCATCCGGAACAGCTTCACCTGACCATCGTTGGTCCCTTCGAGGGTCAGGACCGCTTTCTAGCCTTACTCAAGGAGGGCACATGAAGTTCTTTCTGGATACAGGGAATGTAGATGAGATCCGGCAGGCGTATGAGTGGGGCATCCTGGACGGTGTCACCACCAACCCCACCCTGGCCGCCAAAGAGGGCCGCACCTTCCGAGGCTTAATCGAAGAGATCGCCTCGATTGTGGACGGGCCGGTCAGCGCGGAGACGGTCAGCCTGGACAAGGAAGGCATGGTTGCTGAGGCGCGCGCCGTGTGTAGCTGGGCGCCCAACATCGTCGCCAAAATCCCCATGACCCCCAATGGCCTGGCCGCCGTGCGTCAACTCAGCGACGAGGGCATCCCCACCAACGTCACCCTCGTCTTCTCGACGACGCAGGGCCTGCTGGCCGCCAAGGCCGGCGCCACCTTTGTTAGCCCCTTCCTCGGCCGCCTGGACGACATCAGTGAGGATGGGATGCAGGTCGTGCGCGACCTGGCCCAGATTTTCGCCACCTACAGCTACGAAACCGAAGTGCTGGCCGCCAGCATCCGCCACCCGCTGCACATCGTGCAGGCCGCCCTCGCCGGCGCCGACATCACCACCATGCCCTTCAAGGTCATGGAGCAACTCTTCAAGCACCCGCTGACCGACGCCGGACTGGAGCGTTTCCTGGCCGACTGGAAGAAAGTCCCCCACTACGAGACCGCCTTCGAGTTGGATCAGGTCACCACTCCCCCCAATGGCAGCGCCGGCCAGCGCGCCGCCAAGCCCGAACCGACGCGGTAATCGCTCGAACGTTCGACTGTCATCCCGAACGAAGTGAGGGATCTGCTCCGACGGTCCTTCCAGAGCCGGCCCTTCGCTTCGCTCAGGATGACCCTCCACCTGTGCCCTGCCCCCCTCCGCATGGAGGGTACTCAGGGGATGCGGAGGGGGGGCAATTGGAAAGGTTCTTTGCCCGCGTCTCCTCATACAGAGGGTAAGAAAAGCCCTGCCCCGGCATCCCATCGGTGCGTTTATTTCGACTTTTTACAGTGTTGACAAACCACAGAAAGTCGGATATAATAGTTTATTGAGTCTATGGCGGTGGGCGGGTCAGGCTATGCGGGAGATTCTTGAACGCGCAGGCTAGCGGGGAGCCAGCGCGGTCGCATTATCGAGTTGAACCAGTCTTATCTTGTAGTTTCACCCAACTGGACGCGGTGTGCGTTTATACCATTGTCTATCCTGGCTTGTGTCGCACACCCACACCCTGTTATTATCCTTCCTCGACCGCGTCACCAGCGGGAAACTCGCCGCTCCCTCTCGCCCCAAATATGCCGCCATCGTCGGCGGCATCACTCGCTCACACCCCCGTCGGCGGGCGATTCAGGCCCGCCTCTCTGCGTGTCTTTGCGCCCACGCGCCCCGCGACACGTGGTCCAATCACAACTCTATAGGTCGGTTGTCAACTGACCCATCGGCCGCCCCATGGGCCGTCCTGTGCTGAGGTGTCGAACAAAGGCGTCTGTTCAGGGAAGGATTAAAGATTAGAGATGAAGGCTTCCCGCCATTGGCCCAATCCCTATTCCCTCATCCCTATTCCCTTAGCAGGTGGACATCCACCTCTCCGTGGCGGTTCTGGCCCGCCGATGTGTTCCCTGAGCCGCGCTGCGGCTCGTCGAGCGTCGTGTGCAACCTTTGCTGGCTTGCCCCGCTCCCTCAGTGGTCTTGCTCGCCTGACTGAGAACAGAGTTTGTTGAGGAGGACTATTTTGGACCTCAAGGAATTTAATGCCATTCGGATCAGCCTCGCCTCGCCCGAGGACATTCGCAGTTGGTCCCACGGTGAAGTCACCAAGCCGGAGACCATCAACTACCGCCGTCTCCGCCCAGAGATGGATGGTCTGTTCTGCGAGAAAATCTTCGGTCCGACGAAGGACTGGCAGTGCTACTGCGGTAAGTACAAGAAGATTCGCTATCGCGGCATTGTCTGCGACAAGTGCGGCGTCGAAGTAACGCGCGAGCGCGTCCGCCGCGAGCGCATGGGCCACATCGAATTGGCCTCGCCCGTCGCCCACATCTGGTACACGCGCCGCGTGCCCAGCTACCTCGGCTTGCTGCTCGACATCAGCCGGCGCAACCTGGACCGCGTCCTCTACTTCGCCCAATACATCATCACCAAGATTGACGAGGAAGCCCGTCAGAAGGCGCTGCGCCGGCTGGAAGAGGATATTGACCGCGAAAACCGTAAGACCCACGCCGAGTTCGAGGGGCAGATCAACCGCAAGCGGGCCGATGTGGAGGGCGTACTCGCCAGCCGCAAGGCCGAGCTAGACGCGGTCCTGGCCCAATTGGAAAGCGAGCGCGACGCCCGGGTGAGCGAAGTGATGGAGCGGCTCGAAGCGGTCAAGAACGACAAGGCGCGACTGGCCGAACTGAAGGAAGAGTCGCAGAACCTGCTGAGCGACATTGAGGCCGATTACCGTGAGGAGCGCGAGCGGCACGTCCTGCTGTTCCAGGCCGAGCGCGACAAGATGAACCAAGACCGCGACAAGGAACTGGCGAAGCTCGAAAAGGCCATTGGCGAGCAGGTGTCCGACCAGGTCAAGGAAATCGAGACCCGGCGCAACGAACTCAAGAAGCTCGAAGTGCGCCAGCTTCTGACCGAGGCCGAATACTGGGAGATGCAGGAGAAGTGGAACACCGGCACGTCCCAGCCCATCTTCCTAGCGGGCATGGGCGCCGAAGCCCTGTACGACATTGTCGAGCAAATCGACCTCGACGCCATGAACAAGGCGCTGCGCAAGGAACTCCGCACCGGCAAGAGCAAGCAGCGCCGCAAGAAGGCCGTCAAGCAGTTGAAAGTCGTGGAGTCGCTGCGCCGCTCCAGCAACCGCCCGGAGTGGATGATTCTCAAGGTTCTGCCGGTCATTCCACCCAATATCCGCCCCATGGTCCAGTTGGACGGCGGCCGCTTCGCCACGTCTGACCTGAACGACTTGTATCGCCGCGTCATCAACCGCAACAACCGCCTCAAGCGGCTCCTAGAACTGGGCGCGCCGGATGTCATCGTGCGCAACGAGAAGCGCATGTTGC
>JAHCIP010000191.1 GCA_026129165.1 Anaerolineae bacterium | reverse complement strand
AACCTCATAACCCTGGTGGGCCTGAGCCGCCATCCGCAGTTTACGGCTGTGCTCGGCCAGCAAGTCGGCATAGCGCTCGCCGACCTCTTGCAGGAGGCGCGTGGAGCCTTCGATGTCGGTGAACAGGAGGGTCACCGTGCCCTGCGGGGGTGTCGGCATGATCCCTTTCGAGGGGTGAGGGGTGCGGGGTGAGTACTGAGTACTGAGGGCTGAGTGTTGAGTGCTAAGTGCTGGGAGAAGATAAGTCACGCTCCTCTCAGCCCTTGGCCCTCAGCCCTCAGCTCTCAGTTCAGCGAGGAATGATGGGCAGGACGACGTGCGTCGGATGGGCGGCGTCGTGCAGAATCGTCTGATGGGCCGGGCGCATGGCCGCGTCCTGGCCGAAGGGGGCGCCGGTGTTCGGGTTGCGGTCCCAGCGTGGGAAGTTGGCGCTGGCAATGTCCAGGCGAACCCGGTGGCCGGCTTTGAACACGTTGGCTGTCGCCCACAGATCAATGGTGTACTCATAGACGCGACCGGGTTCCAGCAATTCGGGCGTGTTGCCATGCCGGTAGCGGGCGCGGATAACGCCATCGGCCAGGTTCTGGGCGAAGCCATCCGGGTGGACATCTACCAGGCGGGCGACAAAGTCGGTGTCGGGCGCGTCGCTGGCGGCCCACAACTTGACGACAATCGGCCCCGTGACCTCGGTATCATGGCTTAGGGTGTCAGATGTATAGACCAAAACATCCGATCGCGCTTCAATGGGCCGCTGGTCCTTGACGCCAGGGCCGTATAGGAGGGGCGTTAGCAGCGCGCCGCCGAGGGTCGGCGTGGGGTCGGCCGGGTCGTAGACGTAGCGGTCAGGCGCCTCGTCGGACGCGGGCGGCTGGGGTAACAGGCGGCCCTCGCTGTGGAGATAGTAGGGCGTGTACTGGGTGCGGGCCAGCGGCCACTCCTGCTCATAGCGCCAGACCTTGTCGCCCATGATAAACAGCAGCACGGGCGGCTCGTCGGCCACGCCGTTGTCGAGGCCCTTGAGCCAGTAGTCGAACCAGCGCTGGGTCAGGCCATTCAGGTCCATCTGGAGGTTCATGAACGCCATGTTGGACGCGAAGCCAAAGTCCATGTCGCCGACGACATGGGTGTAGTTGACGTGCGACCACGGTCCCATGACCAGGCGGCTGCGCCGGGCTGCGTCGCTGCCGCCCTCAGCCCGCATGCCTTTGAAGTTGGTCAGCGTGCCTTTCGTAAAGATGTCGTACCAGCCGCCGACATTGAGCGCGGGGACCGTCAGGTCGGCATAGTGGCCCATGACAGTGGCTGGGGCGTAGAACGCCGGGTCGTGGGCGCGGGCGATGAGTTCAGCCAGTTCTTCAGTTGCCAGGTCCAACCGACGCAAGGGCGCGAAGTCTTTGAGGGGCAATGAGTCGTAGCCCGTGGGACGTAGGGCATCAAGCTCGCGCACCAGCGCGACGATGGCCGCGATTTTCTCCTGGAGTGAGGCGGACGCCGTGCGCCGCACCATAATGTCGAGACCCAACGCGCCTAGCCACCAGTTGGCGAACGTACCTAACTCGAACGCGCCACCGCGCCAGAAGACGCCGTCCCGAGGGTCGGCCCAGGTGACAGACGGCACAATGGCCTTGAGCGAGGGCGGGCGCTGCAGGGCGGCGGCCCACTGGGTAAAGCCGACATAGGAGGGTCCAATCATGCCCACCTTGCCGTTGGAGCCGGGCAAGCGGGCCGCCCACTCCACCGAGTCGTAGCCGTCCGGCCCTTCATGGCGCATGGGCGCCCACTCGCCATCGGAACGGAAGCGACCGCGCGTATCCTGGAGGACGACGATATAGCCGGCGCGGGCCATGCGTACCGAGTCAATGAAGGGCGACACGCTGCCAAAGTCTTTAGCGTAGGGAGTTCGGGCCAGGATGACCGGGTACGTTCCCGCCTCGGCGGGGTGAAAGACATTGGCGCGCAGGACGGCCCCATCGCGCATGGGGGCGGGGACGTCAAATTCAACACGGATGTCGTCAGGCATACTCCTCCTCATAGGTTTTGACTGTCACCCTGAGCGAAGCGACCTGTGCCCCGTAATCGGGGTAAGGGTCTCGCTTCTCGTAAGGCGAGATGCTTCGCTTCGCTCAGCATGACAGTAGTGAGCCACTAGCCTGTATTCCGTAGTCCCGCCACAATCCCGTTGATGGTGGCAGCCAGGGCATAGTTGAGTGAATCGCTCTGTTCGCCGGCTCGCTTGCGGCGTAGGAGTTCGACCTGGATCAGGCTCATCGGGTCCACGTAAGGGTTGCGCAGGCGGATGGAGCGTTTGAGGACGGGGTTCTTGTCCAGCAGGCCCGTCTGCTCGGTCACGCTCAGAATCATGGCCTGCGTGCGGTAGAACTCCTCGTCCAGCTTCGTTCGAATGCGCTCGCGCAGAGCAGCGTCACTGACCAACTCGGAATACAGGTGGGCGATGGTCAGGTCGGCCTTGGCGAGGGCGCCCTCGACGTTGCGGACGATGTCCTCGAACAGCGGCCAGCCCTTGAGCATGGCCCGCAGCATGGGCAGGTGGGCTGGGTCTTGCGCGACAAACTGGTTCAGCGCGTGGCCGACACCGAACCAGCCTGGCACCAGGTAGCGGCTCTGCATCCACCCAAACACCCACGGAATCGCCCGCAAGTCGTCCAGACCGCGCCGCGCCGAGCGCCGGGCGGGGCGCGAACCGATCTTGGCGTGCTCTAGCTCCGAGATGGGGGTGGCCTCCTCAAAGTAGGTCAGCAGGTCGGGGTCGTCAGCGATATGCGCGCGGTAGAAGCGGAACGCCACGTCGGACATGCTCTCCAACGCGGCCTCCCACTCTGCCGGCGGCGGCGTGGCGGGCGTGCCAGTGCGGGTGAGGGCTTCAAGGGCCGAGGCGACCATAATGTCCAGGTTACGCTCGGCCAGCACCGGCTCGGCGTACTTCCAGTTGAGGACTTCGCCCTGCTCGGTGAGCTTGAGTGCGCCGTGGAAGGCGCCGACCGGCTGCGAGGTGATGGCGCGGTGGGTGGGGCCGCCGCCCCGGCCGACCGTACCGCCGCGCCCGTGGAACAGCGTCAGCCTGACGTTGCACTCGTCGGCGACCTGGTGCAGGGCGCGGTGGGCCTTGTAGATTTCCCACAGGCTGGTCAGCAGCCCGCCGTCCTTGTTGGAGTCGGAGTAGCCGAGCATGACCTCCTGCTGCCGTCCCCAGGCGTCTAGCAGGCGCTGGTAGTCCGGAGCGGTCCATAGGTCGCGGCAGATCGTCGGGCAACCGCGCAGGTCCTGGATGGACTCGAACAACGGCACAGGCATCAGGCCAGGGTCGCGCTTCTCCGCATCGCCTTCAATCGCGACGGCATTCATCTGGGCCAGCCAGGCCACGGCCAGCACGTCGTCCACCGAGGTAGCGCCACTAATAATGTAGGTGCGGATGGCCTGCGGTGGGTAATCATGCTTGAGGCCCCCTACCATACGCAGGGTGTCCAATAACTCGGTCGTCGTCTGGGTGGGGGGGGCCGGCAAGACGATGGACGGTTGACGGTTGACGGTTAACGTTTGGCCCTCGCCGTCCTGGGCATCGTCAATCTTCAATCGTAAATCGTCAATGGTCGCGAGGTCGGCGATGGCGCGGGCGTGGATACGGGCGTGCTGGCGGATATCCAGCGTGTGCAGGTGGAAGCCGAAGGTCTCAATCTGGCGCAGCAGAGGGTCTACCAGCAGCCGCGCCAGCCGTTCGCCGCCGTTCTCGGCCAGGCTGTCGCGGACGAGGCGGATGTCGCGGGCGAAGTCGGCCGCCGTCGTATAGCCCTCTGCATCAGCGAGGCTATGGCGCATGCAGCGCAGACGGTAGCGGACGCGGGCCATGAAGCGGCGGTAGTACTCGTCGGCCGGGATGGCCGTCCAGCGCGGGTCGGGCGGGGTGGGCGGCTCCTCCTCGATGGCGCGGCGCAGGTCGGCTGAGACAGGCGCCTGCTGGATGGAGGGGCTGAGGCGTTCCTGGAGTTGGTCCGTCGCCGCCAGGTAGTGGTCGAGGATGGCCTCGCGGGCGCGCTGGAGGGCGTCGCGCGTCACCAGGGGCGTGACGTTGGGGTTGCCGTCGCGGTCGCCGCCAATCCACGAGCCGAAGCGGATGACGGTGGGCAGGTCGCGCGGCGGGATGTCCAGCCCATAGAATTGCTTGAAGCAGGCGGCGATTTCGTCGTAAACGCGGGGCAGCGTCTCAATCAGGACCGGATAATAGTCCAGCCCCATCTTGATTTCGTCTTCGACCGTGGGCCGGCTGCGGCGCACCTCGTCGGTCTGCCACAACGCGGTGATCTCGGCCATGATGGCCGCTTCGTCTTCGGCGGCTTCTAGGGGGCTGAGGGGCAGGCGGTCGAGCTTTTCCAGAAGGTCGGAGATACGGCGGCGTTTGTGGAGGATGGTGCGGCGGGCAACTTCGGTGGGGTGGGCGGTAAAGACGGGGACGATTTGGATCTGCCTCAGCCAGTCCAGCACCTTCTGGGCGCTGACGCCATGCTCGGCCAGCCGCCGTAGCGTGCCCCGAAACGAGCCGGGCTGCGGCCGGCCGTCGGGCATCAGCAGGGCAGCGCGGCGTCGGCGTTTACGGTGGGCTGTCTCGGCCAGGTTGTTGAGTTCGAAATAGATGGCAAAGGCTTTGGTCAGGTGGTAGGCGCGTTCCAGGCTCATCCGGCTGACCGCGTCCCGAATCTGGGCCACGACCTGCTGGCTCGCCTCCCCACCGCCGTTGTCGGCTTGGCCGGCCAACTCACGCTGGCGGATGGATAGCAGGCGCAACTGCTCGACCTGGTCAAATAGGGCCGGCCCGCCTTGCTCTTTGAGGACTTCACCTAGCAGTCGCCCCAACGACCCGGCGTCTCGCCGTAGGGGCTTTTCCTTCTCCTCTAGGTCATTGGTCGTGAGCTCCGCCAGCCGCTGCGCCTGGTCGTCGGCTTTCCAGAGGGACTCGCCAGAGGGCATAGTGGCATCCTTACTCATTGACGCTGTGTGGTGGATGACTTATATTTGAGTCTATACTATTCGACCCGTGGAGGGCTAAACTCTATGCTTGAGATTGCTGAACTCACGGCCCAGGGGACGTTGAAACTCCCGGCAGAGATCGCCTCTCACTTTCGTCCCCAGGATCGGTTCGTGGTGTGGGTGGAAGGCGATAGCCTGCTTTTCAAGTTGATTACGCGCCCTTCTATCGTAGACTTGGTGGCCGAAGCGCCCGAAGGCCAGCCGATGACACTCGACGAGATTAACGACCTGGTGCATGAAGTCCGTCAGCAACGGCACAAGGGTTAGCCTGTGCGTAAAATAGAACTAAAGCCAATCTTCGAACCTCAGACCCTCAATGTTGCCAAAGTGCTTGGTATTGTGGGTGACTAGAATCGCGTTGTTAGATATAGCGATAGCCGCAATCAGCATATCAGCTTCACCTGTCGGACGACCTTTGAGCTTTAAATCCAAACGGATATGGCTGTAAGCATCCGCCGATGCCGCCTCAAAATCAGCTACACTCACAATCTGGAGAAACTGGCGTAGCTTTTCAAGGTTCGCCGCCGAGCGTCCCGAAGCACGAGCCCCATAGAGTAGCTCGGCCAGGACTAACGAACTGATGCTGACCTCAGGAAGATTGAGCTTGAGTTTAGCCGCGATAGTCTGGTTGCCGTTGAGATAGGCAATCACGATGTTCGTATCAAGATGATACACTAAAGTCCACCTCGCGCGAGTCACTGATCGCTCGTTGCTGCTCAATTTCGGCAAAGATCGGCTCAAGGCTGCTGTCCCCTGCCCAAGACCCACATAAAACATCCACCAGGTGGCGTTTCTCTGTTAGAGAGAGAGGCCGAGGGTGAATCACCACCAGAACCTGCGCCCCCGGCGGAAGCCCCGTTTCCCTTTCTAGTTCGATGCGCTTCCCGTCAATCGTTCCCAAAACCTGAAGTGTCATATCTACCCCTCCTTCGAGGACCAACCGTAGGTGTATCATAATCGCTTGGCGGCCATCATGCAAAAGGGACGTCACCCTGTCCCGATTAGAGCACTTACCTCTCTTCTAGAAACCTGACCACCTCAGCCTGAGTTGGTAGCGACGGCTGCGCGCCCAGGCGGGTGACGGACAGCGCGGCGACGGCGTTGCCGTCGCGCACGGCCTCCGGCAAGGCTAGCCCTCGGCTCAAGGCAACCGCCAGCCCCCCATTGAAGGCGTCGCCAGCGGCGGTGGTGTCCACGGCCTGGACGGCGAAGGCGGGGACCAACTGGACATCGCTGGGAGTGACGAGGAGCGCGCCCTGGCGGCCCAGCGTCACGACGACCGCCGCCGCGCCACGGTCCAGCAGTTGTCGGGCCGCCGCCTCGGCCTGCTCGACGTTATGGACAGGTAGCCCTGTCAACTGCGCCACTTCGGTTTCGTTAGGCGTGAGTATGACGCCCTGGAGAAAGGTGTCTGGGAGCGACCGAGCGGGGGCGGGATTGAGGATGGCCCGCACACCCGCCGACCGAGCGAGGTCCAGGGCAGCGGCGACGGTCGCCAGCGGACTCTCCAACTGGGTCAGCAGGCTGTCGGCGCTCTGGACAGCGGCACGGGCGGTCTCAACGTGGGTGGGGGAGAGCGCCGCGTTGGCGCCCGACGCGACGGCGATCATGTTCTCGCCGTGGCGGTCGACCAGAATCAGGGCGACGCCTGACGGCTGGTCCGGGTCGCGGGACATGTAGGTACAGTCTAGGCCGTCGGTCTGGTAGGCGGCGAAGGCCTGCTCGCCCAGCGCGTCCTGGCCCAGGCGAGCGACAAACGTCACGTGCGCGCCGAGGCGGGCCGCAGCGACCGCCTGGTTCGCGCCCTTGCCGCCCTGCGCCGTGGCGAAACGTCCGCCAAGCACCGTTTCGCCTGGCGTCGGCAGTCGGTCCGCCTGGACAATCATATCCGTGTTGGCGCTGCCAACGACGACGACCCTGTTCACGCCGCCTCCTGTGTCTTGCTCTACTGGGCTAATGTTGCACCGAGTCGGGCCTGAACGCAAACGAGACGGCGGGCGTGTTGACGTGTGTAAGACAGTGTGTATAATTGGCGTGGGAGGTGGACGATGAGCGAATTGCAGCGTATCCAGGTATTGATTCAAGCCTCACAGCATGAGCAACTGGTGAAGCTTGCCAAGACCAAAGGCCAGTCTGTGTCTGCGGTTATTCGCGAGATGATTGACGAGGGGCTGGACCAACGGGAGGGAAAGAAAGAAGCATGGCGCGAGGCTCTTGAGGAGTTGACCCGACTGCGCCATGAGATCGAACGCGAACATGGTATTATTACCCGCGATTTTCTAGCTGAAGCACGGGCTGAACGCGAGCAAGATATGGAGAGGGTATGGCGCGGAGAGTCTTAGACTCGAATATTTGTGCGGCGCTCGTTCTCCCACTGCCTTATTCCAATCAGGCCTTCACCTACATCAATGCCTGGAAAACTGCCAAGGATGAACTGATTGTGCCTATGCTGTGGGAATATGAGATGGTTACCATCCTGCGCAAAGCGGTCTTCGGAAAAGTACTCCGCCCTGACCAGGCACGAGATAGCCTCCAGCGTGTCTTTGCCCTCAATCCTACGCGTATTGCGCCTACCCTGGAACTCCACAAGCAAGCGATGGAATGGGCGGTCCGGTTGAACCAGGCCTCGGCGTATGACGCCCACTATCTCGCTGGGGCCGAAGCGATGAACGCCGAATTCTGGACCGCCGACGCGCGGCTGTACAGTCGAGCGCAACAGTTGGGGCTAGACTGGGTTCACGTGATTGAGGCGTAAGCCAGGTTAGCCCTGCACCCCCTCTAGATGCCCGATGTCGTTGACGCGCGTGACCAGGGCATCCACCCCCCGATACTCGATGATACTAATCCCCGTGTTGTCAATGTGAAGCCGGGTCACGTGGTCGTCCGGCAGGCCCAGCACGTCGGCGATGACGCACTTCACCACCACGTCGTGGGTGACGACGGCGACGGTTTCGCCCGGATGCGCGGCGACAATGCGCTCGACCGCGCGTAGGCTCCTCCGCTTGCAGTCATAGTAGTGTTCGCCTTCCGGCATCTGGACGCGGGCCGGCCGGGTGCGCCACATGGTGAGCAGGGGGCCGAAGCGTTGCGCCACGTCGGCCTCGGTCATCCCCTCCCACGCGCCGTGGTGAATCTCGGCCAGGTCGGGGTCAAACCGCACCGCGAGACCCTGGCGGCTCGCAACCGCCTCGGCCGTCTGACAGGCGCGTTGGAGCGGGCTGGCGTAGACGGCCGCCAGGGGCAAGGGCCGCAGCCGTTCGCCCAACGCCAGGGCCTGCCGGCAGCCCAGCGGGCTGAGGTCAATGTCTTGCTGGCCCTGGATCCGCCCGGCCAGATTCCACAGGCTCTGGCCGTGGCGGATGATGAGGAGCGTCGTGGCGGGTGTCTGGTCTGTGCTAAAGCCGAGCATAAGGCTCCTATTGCGTAGTGCGTATTTCGTATTTTCAATAGCGTAGGCTACTCCGAAATACGCATTACGCACTACGAATTACGCATCACGCATCACGTCCTAAAGCTGTACCATCCTCATCTCATACACCAGGCCAGTGGCGTTGAGGCGGTCGAGGATGGGCTGGGGCAGAGGGTCGTCCAGGCCGAGAATCATGATCGCCTGACCGCGCGGGTGATCGCGGCCTACTTGCATGAAGGCGATGTTAACATTGGCCTCGCCCAGCAGCGTGCCGACCGCGCCGATGATGCCGGGCTTGTCGGTGTTGTGGCTGATGAGCATCGTCCCTGACAGGAGCATATCCACCCAGTAGTCGTCAATCCGCACCAGGTGGGGCGCGCCGCGCGCGATGGCCCCTGAGACCAGGCGCGGCCCCTCGGTGGTGGTCACTTCTAGTGTCACCAGCGAGGTAAACTGGCGCACCGAGGCTGTCTTCTCCTCGACAATCTCGATGCCGCGCCGCCGCGCCACGTGAGCCGCGTTGACCAGGTTGATGCGCTCCTCGGACAGGTCGGCCAGCAGGCCGCGCAATGCCGCCGCCCGCAGGGGCGTCGTGTCGTAGTCAGCCAGTTCACCGCTCAGGACGAGTCGCACGCGGGACAGGCGACCCCGCGCGATCTGGCGGTAGAAGCGCGCCAGGCGCTCGGTCAGGTCCAGGTAGGGAATGAGGAAGTCCAGGGTTTCGGGTGAGACAAGCGGCGCGTTGACGGCGTGGACCGCCGGACGGCCGGCCAGGATGGCGATGATCTGTTCGGCCACATCGCGGGCCACCCCGACCTGCGCCTCGAGCGTGGACGCGCCCAGGTGCGGCGTGACGATGACCTTGGGGTGGCTCCGCAAGGGGTGGTCGGGGGGCAGCGGCTCCTTCTCGAACACGTCCAGCGCCGCCCCAGCCAGCCGGCCCTCGTCCAGGGCCGCCAGCAGCGCCGCCTCGTTGACCAGCGGGCCGCGTGCGACATTGATCAGCCGCGCTGTCGGCTTGACAAGGCTCAGGGCGGCCGGACCGATGAGACCGCGCGTCTCCGGGGTCAGCACCGTATGCAGGGTGATGAAGTCGGCTTCGCGCAGGAGGTCCGCCAGGTCTACCAGCCGCGCGCCCAGCCGTTCGGCCACGTCCGCGGCGACAAACGGGTCGTAGGCGACCACATTCATCTGGAGGCCGTCGGCGCGGCGAGCGACTTCCTGGCCGATTCGGCCCAGGCCGACGATACCCAGCGTCTTGCCCTGGACCTCGGTGCCAATGAAGCGGCTGCGGTCCCAGCCGCCCGCTCGCATCACGCCGTTGGCCTGGGGGATATGCCGCGCCAGCGCGAGCAGCATGGCAATGGTGTGCTCGGCGGCGGCGATGGTGTTGCCCGTCGGCGCGTTGACGACGACGATGCCATGCCGCGTGGCGGCGTCTACCTGGATATTGTCAATGCCGACGCCCGCCCGCCCGACCACTTTGAGCCGGGCGCCAGCTTCCAGAACCCGCGCCGTCACCTGCGTCTCGCTACGGACGACCAGGGCATCGTAGCCGGGAATGACCGTCACGAGTTCATCCTCGCTCAACTTGAGACGGACGTCGACCTCGGCGTGCTCGCGCAGCAGCACGATACCTTCTTCGTCAATCGGGTCGGCCACCAGCACCCGGCTCATCGTCGTCGTGGGTTCGTCTAATACTAAGTTATCGTGAAGCATACCACTCCTACACAACGAAACTTAGTGGCCGCGACGCGCGCGGCTAAAGCCACCGCGCTAGACAGGCCAAGCCCTCCGGGCTAAGACTGTCAGCCCATAGGGCTTTGTTTAAGTAGCCCAGGGGTTTAGCCCTGGGCGTCGTGCTCCGCGCCCTCTGCGTCCTTTGCGCTAAAGTCTCAGGCCGGGACGGCCAGCGGCAACTCGGCGCGAATGGCGTCGAGCGTGGCGGCGATGTCGGCCTCGTGGACATAGCCCAGGTGGCCGACGCGGAACACCTTGCCCGCCAGATCGCCCTGGGCGCCGGCCAGGACAACGTTGTGCGCCTTCTTGACCTGGCGGCGGAAGTCATCGGCGTTGAGGCCAGCTGGCGGGTAAACCGACGTGACGGTGTTCGAAGCGAACTGTGGGTCGGCAAAGAGGCGCAGTCCCATTGCTTTAAGGCCCTCGCGCGTCAGGTCGGCGACGCGCTGGTGGCGGGCCAGAACCTTCTCGCGCCCTTCGGCCATGAGCAAGCGCATCCCTTCATGCAGGGCATAGTAGACCGACACGGCCGGCGTCCAGGGTGTGGAGCCTTCGGTCATGGCCTTCTTGTGGCGCTTGAGGTCAAAGTAGAAATGGGGCATCTTCGCCGTCGCGTGGGCGGCCCACGCCTCACGGCTCATGCTCAGGAACGCCAGACCCGGCGGGGCCATCCAGCCCTTCTGCGAGCCGGTGACGAGCACGTCCACACCCCAGGCGTCCGTCTCCAGCGGCACGCAGCCGGCCGAGCTAATGGCGTCCACCAGCAGCAGCTTGCCCGCCGCTTTGACCTCGGCCGCGATCTCCTGGAGGGGGTTGGTCACACCGGTCGAGGTCTCGTTGTGGGTCACCAGGACGGCCTTGACATCCGGGGCGGCCCTTAGAGCCTCAGCCACCTGCGCCCCGCGCGCCGCCTGGCCCTGGGGGATGTCGAGCTTGACGATGTCGGCGCCGTAGACCTGGGCGATGGTGCGGAAACGCTCGCCAAAGTAGCCGATGGAGACCGACAGGACTTTATCGCCCGGCGACAGGGTATTGACGACGGCCGCTTCCAGCCCGCCGGTGCCCGACGCCGTCAGTAGCAGCACGTCGTTCTGGGTCTGCAGAAAGACCTTGAGGGCCTCGACAATCTCCGCCTGCATCTGGGCGAACTCCGGCCCCCGGTGGTTGATCATGTCGCGCCGCATCGCCTCCTGCACGCTGGGCGGCAGGGGCGTCGGGCCAGGGATCCTCAGGTTGACCTCGCTCACAAGGACCTCCTTAAGCAGTATAAGAGTAGTCAGTAGTCGGTAGTCGGTAAGCAGAAGGCGGAAGGCGGAAGGCAGAAGGCGCACGGCGGTAGGCTGTTGCCTGACGACCGACGACCGACTACTGCTTGACATACAGAACGGGACGACACCCTGGATGATGTCGCCCCGTTGCGTCTCATAGGTATAAACAGGTGGTCGCCTACTCGCGGGAACCTCCGCCGCGACTGGAACCGCCACGGTCGCCGCCGCCGGAGCGTTCACTGCCGAAGCCTCGACGCTCGCCACCGCCACTGCCGCTGCGCTCGCCG
>JAHCIP010000190.1 GCA_026129165.1 Anaerolineae bacterium | reverse complement strand
ACCGGGTCTTCGGCCCGCGTGTCCTGGACTGGGATGGTAAGGTGGCCGAGCTAAAGTTTTACTACGACGAGGCGGTCAACCTGGTCCGCTGGGAAGAGGCGTAACCTTACCATTTCAGTATCCATGACGCCTGGGTTAGCCCTCCCCGCTCCTCTCGGCTCTGATCTCATAATGCTGTGAGCGCGCATCGAAGTGGGAGAGGACGGCTCTCGCTTCGGCCGGGACAACCGCTATTGCGTAATCCTCGCCGGCAAACTCACGCACAGCCGCCAGCGACTCGAATACCATAATCGTGACGAATTCAACCTCGTCGCCGACGGGCCGACGCAGCAGTTGAATGGCCTTGAAGCCGCGAATATGCCGGTTCTGAATGCCGACGAAAATTTCTGTCTTCAGCAGCGCCTCGTAGGTATCCGCGTTGGCGGGGGTGGTCCAACCATGCCAGAGTCGCGCGATCATGTTGCTTTACCTCCGTTCTCTTTCGATTTTAGGAGCCTCGTTCTGTTGAGTCAAAGCGACAGACGAAGCGCTAACGTCTGTGCTATAATTGTCTCTACAACTCTAATCCTTCCGCCCATCGAATAGATCACCGGAGGTGAGTATATGTCCAGCCAGGTCGCCCGTGTCGAGCAGTTACGCGAGCAGATGGTCCGCGCCGCCCAGGCCATCCTCAAGTCCGGCGCCATTTCGCGGTCGGGACACGGTAACATGAGCGTGCGTATCCCCGGCACAGACACCATGCTCCTGACCTCGGTTTCCAACCTTGAGCACCTCTCGGTGGACCAACTCCCCCTCGTGACCTTGGGTGGGCGCGTGGTAGATGGGGAACTTGACCCGACATCGGCTGAGATCGTCCACATGCATGGCGTTGTATACGGGAAGAACACGGGGATGGGGGCGGTGATTCATACCCACGCGCCCTACACGACGACCTTCGCCGTCGCCAATCGGCCGATTGAGTGCTGGTACGAAGGGTTGGCCCGCTTCGACCTGACCGACCCCGTCGCTGTAGCCCGCTACGCCCCGCGCGGCTCGCCCGAATCTGTCAGCTACATCGCCGACGTGATGACCGAACGGTCACGGGCCGTCCTGTTGCAAAACCACGGCGTCCTCACCTTTGAACATGACTTGATGAGCGCCGTGCGCGTTCTCGTCTTGCTCGAGGAGGCGGCCGAGTTGGGGCTGCGCGCCAGCCTCATCGGCCAACCCACCCTGATTCCCCAGGCCGCCATCGAGTACACCCAACGCCGCGCCCAGGAGTTTGCCGAACGCGGTCAGGTGACGGCGCATACCCCTATGGAAGACCATCTGCACTAAAGCTGAAGAGGAAGGCTTATGTCTCACGTCACTGTGGAGCGTCTGGAAGTAGCGGAGCCAGATTGGTCTTTTACCATGAATAGCTACATTGTGCGCGACGAGGCGACGGGCGCGACGGCCATTGTGGACCCGGGGGCCGACGCCGAGCGCATCCTCCAGGCGGCCGGTCCCCATGTCCAGCAAATCTGGATCACGCATGGCGACTTTGACCACGTCCAGGCGCTCGAGAAGGTCAAGGCGGCGACGGGCGCGCCCGTGCTGGCGCATGGGCTGGAGGAGGAGCGCGTGCCCGGCGGCGTGGACCAGTTGGTCAGCCACGGCTTCCTGTTTCACCTGGGCCAGACCGAGGTGTTGACGTTGTTTGTGCCGGGCCACGCGCCGGGCCATGTGGCCTTTGTCGTGCCGGGCCACGTCCTGGGCGGCGACATCCTATTCCCCGGCGGGCCGGGCCGCACGCGGACGCCGGGCAACTTCCAGCTTCTCCTCCAGGGCATCGAGAACCACCTGCTCACCCTGGACGACAGCATGGTCGTCCACCCGGGGCACGGCGACCCCGGCACGATTGGCGAGGCGAAGCGGGCCTACGACCAGTTCAAGCAGCGCCCGAATACCGAGGGGCTGTACGGGGATGTGACGTGGGCCTAGACGTGAAGCGAACTCTACGACGATGATACGGACGCAGGGGAAGCGTACAGCCTCGCCGCGGTCGAAGCAGGTGGACTGTCACTCGCCCCCAGCGCCAAGTCAATTGCCTGGTCAAGGCTCAGCGCACGCCCCGCCTCCCAGGCCGCTGCGAACCGCGCTTCCCCTAATACGGCCTGAATCGTAGCCAGGTCTCTCTTTGTATCATTGCCATGCGCGGTGGGTAAGACGGCGCCCAGGGACTCGCGGATCGCGTCCGACGCCCCGTGAAGCTGCGCGGCGCGCTCCGCCTCTCCCAATGCCGTCGCTAAATGTCCGAAGTTCTCCAACGAGTACGCGAACCCCAACGGGACCTTCAGCTCGCAGCGGATGCGAAGGCCTTCTTCAAAGTAGGCTCGCGCTGCCGCGTAATCGCCCTGTCTCAATACCGTCAGGCCGAGGTTATTGAGCGCAATCGCCAGCGCGCGTTGGTGCTGGCGCTCCCGTTCATACCTCACCACTTCCTGCTCTACGGCCTTAGCGGTGTCAAAATCCTTAAGCTCATACGCGATAACGGCCAAATTGCCGAGCGACCGGATAACGGTCGGCATGTCATTGACTTCGCGCCCCAGCGTCACACAGCGTTCAAACAGCGTCCGCGCCACCGCGAAGTCACCCTCCCCCATGCTGATCTTGCCTAACCCGTTGAGCGCCACGCCCATACCCCACGAGTAACCGGCTAACTCACTGAGATCCAGACACTCCGCGTAGGCGGCTCTGGCACGGGCCAGGTCTCCCTGGACCATGTAGGAATAGCCCAGGATACTCAGGGCGTCCGCACACCCACGAGCATCCCCCATGGCGCGGTACAGACTCAACCCCTCGGTCAACAGGGCCGCTTGTTCAGCGTAGTCAGCTTGCGCCTCAGCCAGCGTCCCGGCCGCCACCAACGCGCGCGCCTGTGCTGCCGTGGATGTGCCAGCGCGCTGCGTCAAGAGCCGCCGTAACCACTGCCGGCCTTCGCTAAAATAGCCGCGCACCGGCCAGAAATGGTCGGGCCAGCCTAGCTCGCCGGCCAACCGCAGGCCAGCCTCGGGATCGGCGGCTGAGGCCCAGTCCAGGGCCGCGCGCACATTATCGTGTTCGGTATCCAACGCCTGCGCCCACTCTTTGGACGTCCCGCCCAGACGCTTCTCCTCCTCGCGGAGTGTCAACTCGAGAAAGTAGTGCAGGTGACGGCTGTGTGCCGCCTCCTCCTCGCCTGCCTCGCGCACCTTCTCAGCCGCAAATTGGCGTAACAACTCGTGCATGCCGTAGCGGCCGCCGCTCGTGGTGATGAGGCTCTTGTAACGCAGTCGACTAAGCGTCAGAGGCGTTGCTCCGGCCACCGCCGCCGCGGCCGCCAGGGTAAACCCGCCGCGAAACACCGTCAGTTGGCGCAACACCGCTTGTTCGCCCGGCGTCAACAACCGCCAGGAGTGGTCAAAGACCGCCCGCATACTGCGGTGGGGCCGAGCCACATCGCCATACGTGGTGGTCAGCGTATCCAGGTTGCGTTCTATCGCCGTCGCCAGGTCGGCCAACTCAAATGTAGTGATCCAGGCGGTGGCCAACTCGATCGCGAGTGGCAGCCCATCCACCAGCGTACAGATGCGCACGACAGACGCCAAATTCTGCTCGGTCAGCTTAAAGGACTTGTCCAGGCGATAGGCGCGGCCACACAACAGGCGCACCGCCGCGAAGCGGCCGGCCTCGGCCAGGGTTGCCGCACGGGGAACGGGCAACCCACCCAGGAGGAATAGGTCTTCGGCCTGGAGATTGAGCGACTCCCGTGACGTCACAATAAGATACACGCCAGGCGCCTGACGCACCAGGTCGAGCAAGGCTTCACCAGCCGTTACGGCGTCGCCTTTGTCGCCTAGAAGATGCTCCAGGTTATCCAGCACCAGGAGCATGTGTTTGGGGCGCAGCGCCGCCAACACTTGCTGCCACGGCGACGACTGGGCGTCTATCAACTCAATGCCTAGCGCTGCCGCGATGGCTGTTGGCGCTTCTTCGAGGCGCTGCACCGACGCCAGCGGGACAAAGGCGACGCCATCCGCATATAGGCGCTGATTTTCGCGGGCGGCCTGGACCGCCAAACGGGTTTTGCCGCTGCCGCCTGGCCCCACAATGGATAGCAAGCGATAGGTTCCTTCACGTAACCGCTCGCCTATCTGGGCCAGTTCCCCCTCGCGCCCGATGAACGGGGTCACGGCATCCGGTAAGTTGTGCGCGCTGCCAACCCGCGTCTCGTCTTGGCGCTGCGTGTCGGCCGGCGCGGCGGCGCGGCCATTGGGCTGGGCGCTCATCGAATGGGGGGTCGCCTCAACGACGTGATGCGATTTCAGATGTTGGTACAACCAGGCCGTTTCAAGCCTCATCCACCCCAATTCCTCCGCTAACACGCGCTGACAGACAGCGTATTGAGCCAGGGCGGCCGCCCGCTGCCCCTGTTTGTCCAGCAGCCGCATGAGTTGGCGGTGGGCGCCTTCCCGCAATGCATCGAGCTCGATCTGCCGCCGGGCATACGCCTCCGCTGTCTTGTATTCCCCCTGTCGTTCGTGATACTGCGTCAGGTCATCGAGCGCGTCCATGATCTGGATATGCAACTGCTCGCGCAAGACAAACAGCCACTCGTCAAAGGTCGGACACCCTTCCAGATGGAAGCCGGCGAGAAACTCGCCTCGATAGAGGCCCGCTGCTTGGGCTAACCTGCCCTCGCAGTGCGGACAGCGCGAGCGGCTATCGTGGGCATGGACCTGGCAGGCCTCGATCAAGGCCTGGAACTCAATGACATCGAGCCAGGTGCGCTGGGGGTTAAGGTGGAGGTCGAGGCGGGAACCCATCAAGAGGGGCTTGGCGAGTGCGGGGTCAGCGCCGAGGCGTTGGCGCAGGTATGACCAGGTCACGCGGAGATTGTTGCGGGCGTCGGCGTCCGGCAAGTCGGGCCAGAGCAAACCGACCAGGCTAGCGCGGCTGTGCGGCTGATCGGCTTCCAACGCCAGGTACGCCAGGAGGGCGATGGCCTTGCGGTTAGGCAGTGTGATGGCGCCCAGCCGACCATGCTGTATGTGTAGCGGACCCAGAAGAGCTAGTCGTAGGTCAGCCAATTGTCCCGCCCTCTATTGTCTACCACAGCTAATGATGGATTAATGCGGGCGTTTCACACTAGAGAGCATAGATTATAGCACATCCCCCGGCAGGCACAAGTCACATGTACAAGTCGTATCTGCTTCGACTATGGCGGGATAATAGCCCTGGCGCGGCCTGGCGAGCGACATTGGAGAGCATCACGGAACCAACGGAACGGCGCTATTTTGCTGACCTGGATAGTCTCGTCGCGTTTCTGCTGACCCATGTCACGGGCACAGGCCGGTCGCCGCCGGAGGAGGACCACTGTTGAACTATGGCAACTCCATCCACCCACCAATGACAACGTTGTGTCGCTGACAGCTATAGGAGGACAACTATGCTCCCACGTCGGATCGAAATCATTGCCCTGACCGCGCTGATGGTGGCCGTGCTGGCGCTGGTAATCGGGCTGCGACTTGGGCCGCTCGCCAGTGCGGCAGGTCCGGCTGGCCCCGACGCTCCAGCCGCCAACGCCGCCATCCCCAGCACCTTCAACTACCAGGGAACGCTGCGCCTGGCCGATGGCAGCCTCGCCAATGACGCCTACACCATCACCATCAAGCTCTATGACGCTGCTGTGGGTGGCAATGAGTTGCACAGCGAGACGTTCACCAACGTCGCCGTGCGGGACGGGCTGTTCAAGGTCGTGCTGGGTGACAGTGTCGCCATCTCACCGACGGTGTTCGCCGACGCGCCGCGCTTCGTAGGCATCACGGTGTCGCCTGACCCCGAGATGGTGCCGCGTCAGCGGCTGCACCCCGTCCCCTGGGCGCAGCAAGCCACCACCGCCGTCAATGCCGTCACGGCCACGACGCTGATCCCGAACGCGGTCGTCCCCTCATTCAAGATGACGGGCAACAGTTCTTTGCGGATCGATGGCCCGCCTGATGCGCAGGTTGCCCCTTATCTCTCGCTAGGGGCGCATGGCGGCTTTATGATTGACAGCCCAGGCACCAGCGGCGGGCGGTTCGTTGTCTCCGAGAATGGCAGGGTCGGCATTGGCACTGCGGCGCCAGAAGGGCCACTCACCGTGAATGGCTATGCTCTGTCCATAGGACCGACGGCTGGCTATTCCTTCCGAAACCGAGAGGGGGGTAGCGACTGGGTGTGGTATTCCAATAATCAGGTTGCTCGCTTATGGAATTCGAACGCTAATGCCGATCGGATCTGGATCGACACCGGTGGTAACTTAGCAGCGAGTGGCAACGTAACAGCGATTGGCAAGGTTATCGCCAACAGGGGCTTTACAGGGGTCTGTACGTACAACGCCACCGGGATTCCGATTGTCGTCTGTAACCAGGACGTGGCCGAGACCTTCGCCACCACCGAGCAGACCGAGCCGGGCGACCTCGTCGTGATGCTGCCTCAGTCAGCCACTCCTCCCGCCGTTCGCCGCGCCGGGCAAGCCTATGAGAGCGGGCTGGTTGGTGTCGTCTCCACCAACCCCGGTCTCGTCTTCGACCAGGGCCATACCTACCTGGCGGGCGAGAACACCAACCTCATCACGGCTGACAAGACCGTTGTCGCCATGATCGGGCGCGTACCGGTCAAGGTATCGCTGGAGAACGGTCCCATCGCCGTCGGCGACCCGCTCACCAGCAGTAGCGTGCCAGGCATGGCGATGAAGGCGACGCGCGCGGGGCAAATCCTGGGCTACGCCATGCAAGCGTCGGATGAGATGGTGGACGGCAAGCTGCTGGCCTGGCTCCAGGTCGGCTACTACTTGCCCTCCCAGCTTGTCACCTCCCTCAACGATGGGTCTTCGACGGTGCAGACTGTCGCCGCGCTGCAAAGTGAGAACGCCCAACTCAAGACCCAACTGGCTGCCCTCGAAACGCGGCTTAGCGCTGTCGAGCGTCAGGGGCAAGCGGCGAGCCTGCCGGGTGGTTGGCTGGCCCTCGTCGGTCTGGTGCTGGGGGCGGTGGTGGTAGGCGGCTGGAAGCGGGGGAGGTAAGCCAGTGAGACACACAATCCGTGCGGTATTCTTAGGTGTTACGCTCGGTTTAACTCTAGCGCTGACCCTATCGCTCCAATCGGGCAGTGCGGCGTGTGGTCCCAACCAGGGGAGCGACTATTGCTCGACTAATTATGGGGTGCTGGGTGACGTGAGCGCCGTCGCCGGGCGAACCAGCATGGCTGGCGCCGACTACCCGGCGGTGGACCCGCCTCAGCTAGCGCCCGCTGGCGAGCTGATCTATGTCGATATGAAGGCCATGGAGATAAAGGCGCGGGGTCTGCTCAAGAGCAGCGCCGACTTCCGCACCACCATTTCGCCTTCCCTTAACAAACCCGACTTTGACCGCCTGGTGCGCCAGTTCGACTATGCATCGGGCTTTATCCGCGACCTAGACGGGGCGGGGCCGGGGACGATGACCCTGCAACAGCGCATTGACCAGGCCGACGCCGACCTGCGTTTGGCGCGGGACATCTACGCCTTCCTGGCGGTGTACGCCAACATTCCCCGCTTCAAGGCCGACCCCGACTATAGCGCCGCTCTGTGCGCCCGACCGGACGACATCAACCCGCCGGTTGATCCCACTCATCCTGACGTGGTCCCGGAGCCAGTCATCGACTGGTGCAACTTCGCGGCGCGCATGCGCCAGAGTGTGCGCGAAGCGGCCTATCTGCGCATGATCTTCGGGCAGCAGTTTACCGCCGACGCGTTGGGGCTGCATTTTAGTGGGACGGAGATTGTGGGCGGCGAGGCGTTTGTGCGCGATGAACTCCGCAAGCTGCAACTGGCCGTCCTGCAATACCAGCAGGCCGAGCAATTTGTGGCCGAGGGTCTAATCCGCCCGGTGGGGAGTGGCTGTTTGATCTCCGATTTCTACAGCCAGGCCGAGTGGTCCCTCTTGTCGCGGGCCTCGGATGGCCGCCGCCGCGCCGAGCATGAGATCGCTGTCCGCAAGAGTTATCTGGATGACTATGGTCCGACCGCTGCGCAGGCGGACTATCAAGCCGCCGCGATGGGGCAGTATGTCAAACTGGTGGGGACGTCGGGGGTGGCGACAGGCCCCAGCGCCATCCGCTGTGCGCGGGGCGAGCGCCCCGACGGCGCGATCCTGGCCGAGATGGCGCTCAACGTCTTGGAAACGCAGAACAATTCGCGCACCCTGGCCGCCGGGCGCAACGTCTTTGGCTTCGACGTGACCTTTACCCCTGCCCGACCTTTCCGCACGGCCTTTGGCAGCAACGACACGGGCATCCTCGACGAGGCACGGCGGGCGGCGCAGGATGCTAAGACCCTACAACGCGACGAGGAGGCCGCGACACGTGAGTTCGACCAGAAGGTGGAGAAGCTCACGGCGGCGATCCAGGCGCTCAAGAATGGCCGCGACGAGGTGATCCAGGCCGAAGCGGGCTGTGACCGCGCTGACCCGTCGCTGCCCACCGACGCAGCTTACTTCGCGTGTGTGCAACAGACCATTGATACCCTGGAGAGTTGTAACCCTGATCCTAACCAGATGAGCGATGCCGCGTTTAATGCGTGCGTGCTTCAGGCGCCGGTCAGCACGATGCGCCAGAGCCGCCAGGAGCTACGCGCGACGTTTCTGCGTATCCGTCAGGTGCAGGTCCAGATGGCGAACATTGTCCAGCGCGCTCAAGTGGAGGTGATACGCAACATCAAGGTCAAGAACTCCCTCTACAACGCGGCGTCTGAGTCGGCGGTATTCGAGGCCATCATTGCCATAGGTCATTGTTGCCCCATCACCTACCCGCCGATTCAAGTTCAGATCGACTTAGGGGCAGCCCTCGAAGCTGGTTTACGACCCGGCGCGATTTTGCGTCAAGCCGCGCATGATATGGAGGTTGAGGATGCCAACTCTGAGGCCGTGGTCCGCAACCTGTTCCTGGATCAGGCCGAGCTACAGACCGACCTCGACATCGCGGTCCAGGAAACCGCCGCCAAACTCACCGAGTACGAAGGTGTGCGCGACCAGACCAAGCACGATGTCATCGAGGCCCAACGCGAGCGCGCCTACCTCCAGAACAGCCCGGCCAACGACCCCAGCTATCGCCTGGTCCGCGACTCTAAGCGTCTGACCCTGGCGAACCAGTTGGAGTACGCCGAGCGCGTCGCTTATCTCGCCGCCCGCCGCGCCGAGTACGAGTACGCCGCCCGTCTGTCGGCTAGCGGCTTCCGCATCTCTGACATCTACCGCGCCCGCACCGCCGACGACATCCTCCAGTTTGTGACTCGCCTCGACGCCATCACCAACAACCTGGTCGTCAGCGACGCCGAGATCAACCAGGAAGACTTCCGGTTGTCGGTCGCCCTGCACATCCTCGGTCTGACCGACCAGGTCCTGGGGTTGAGCGGGCCAGACGCGGAGGCCGAGCGAATACGCCGCTTCCGCGAATGGGTGGCGCAGAACACGGTGCGAGGGACCGACGGCAAACCCGTCCTCAACTTTAACTTCACCACCTCTATCGTCGAGAACGGCATCTTCTCTAACGTCATCCAGCAGGGCTTCCAGCGCTTCTGGCTGTTCAAGATTGGCGGCATCGGCCAGCCCAAGCCCACCAGCAATGGCGTAACCATGAATCTTGTCAGCAACCAGCCTGGCACGCTGCGTTACCGGCGCGTGGCAATGACCCAGGGCGGTTTGACGCACCTGCGGACACGGGCGGGCTGCATTTTTGACTATCGCCTCATCCAACCGGCCTCCCTGGCGGGACAAGAGTGGCCCAGCAACCAACCCCCGGAGCAGGCGACCACCGACTTCAAGGCCAGTATCAATGGCGCCAACGGCGAGCGCACCGCCGCCTTCCTCAGTCGGCCCGTGTCAGCGACCAACTGGCAGGCGCAGGTCTTCGCGGGCGCGCCTGAGACGGGCTTGGCCGACCTGGACTTGCAGCAGTTGAACGACATCGAGTTGGTGTTCAGCACGACCCGCGCCTCGCGCCAGCCGGGGCAGCCCCAACCCTCCGACTGTGTACGGGCCGATTTTAAGGGGGCCGAATGAGACACCTCTGGCCTTTACAGGTTGCCTTCGCCCTGGTTACCCTGGCGTCCCTCGCCCTGGTCGCTGTCGCGCTGACGGCCCGTCCCAGCGTCGCTGCGCCAGAGCAGACAGGCCCTATCACAGGGAACTACACGGGTCAGGTCCAGTTGAGCCATATCCTGGTTGGCGCCCTGAACGCATCCCTATCCACACCCACTCCGCTGCCCAGCCCGACCCCGGCCAGCCAGCTGGATATGACTGTCGATCTGAGCTTGAACCTCATGCAGACGGGGGCCCAGGTGAGTGGCTTTGTGAAGCTTGACAAGACCCTGCTTTACCCGCGTGTGACCACCATCCCCGCGACGCCGAGTGGCGCGACGCCGGGGCCAGGGACACCTCGGCCCGGCGCGACGCCGCTGGGCATTGGGCCACGCGTGACGGGGACGTTCGACGGAACGACGTTGACCCTGACATCAGAGCAGTATACCCTGTTGCTGGCGCCGGCCAAGCGCCTGACGAATGGCTACACCATCCCGGAGCAAAGGGTGACGCGCCAGTTTAGCCTGGTGGGAACGGTCCAGAACGAGGGCAATACCTTAACGGGCGAGTACCGTGAGACGGTGTGGGGCTATGGGCAGCAGCCCTCCACGGCCATTGGCCGGTTTACGCTCAATCGCCCCGTGTTTACCAACGTCACGCCCTTACCGACGCAGACGTCGGGTCCGACACGGACAACAACCTATACTCCGACAGTCGGACCGTCGCCGACCCCAACCACGGAGGCCTCACCGACCTACACCCCCACCTCCAGCATCTCGCCCACTAGGACGCCGACGAGTACGCCGTCACCCACCGTGACCGGGACAACTAGTTTGCACCGTATCTACCTGCCGCTGGTTGACCGCAGGGCTACCCAACCCTAATCTCAAGGGGCATACGAACGCGCTGCCTCAGATGCTTGCGGATCACGAACAGGCTGCGCCCGTGTTTCGGCGAGGCTCCACACAGTTGAGACGATTTGCCAGTCAAGAGTCACTTTGACTGGCAAACCTGCCTTTAGCGCACAGACACCGAGGGGTTATGCGGGGGTGTGACGTGGGCTGGCTAAGTGAATCTATGTATAATAGAGGGAGAGGAGAGAACTATGACAATGACCATTACACTGCAACTAACACCGGAGATGGAAGCTCGTTTGCAAATGGGTATCTTGCGACAGGATGAGAGCGCGGTGCGTGAGGTCCTCATCGAGGCGGTGGAGCCAACCGTGGAGTCATTACTGACACATGAAACCGAAGACCTGAGCGACGAGGAATTCGACCGGCTCTCAGAAGAACTCGTGGTGGCAGTATCAGGTAATCTGCCCTCTGATTGGAAGGGGTTATCCGACTATGCCATGAGCCGTGAAAGTATGTATGAGGATTATCCTTGACTATTTATGTACTCGACGTCGCGGCCATGCTCGCTCACAGTCTCACTCATATCCTCACCTTCAACGCCTCCGACTTCATGCGCTACATTCCCGCTGGTATCGTTGTTGTAGACCCTGTGACAGTTTAGGTCCAGGCCTAACGCCTGAGTCGGGGATGAGGCCTGGATTCAGCCTATAGACGAAACGGGCGAAATGGTGTATACTGGAATCAAAGCCTGACTACGCATGCCGGTCACTGCGCAAAGTGGCAATGAGGCCATCACTGGGGGAGGTCGCCTATGCCTGCTCCACCTA